>NZ_AOIG01000023.1:0-134246 GCF_000346635.1 Paenibacillus shenyangensis | reverse complement strand
TTTCCCCACTGGGGATTTTTTTTCGGCCATTTCAGTATTAGTTGCTAAACAAATAACTGGAAACGGCAAAAAAGATGGCTTTAAAGTTGAATATTATACTTTGATATTTATTGCTGTAATATTCAAATGTGTTTGGAATTTTTGTTAATATGCCGGTGTAGCTCAGTTGGTAGAGCAACTGACTTGTAATCAGTAGGTCGGGGGTTCAAATCCTCTCGCCGGCACCACTTTTCGAATTAAAAGTGAAAACAACTTTTAATGGGGATTTAACATGGCGGTCGTGGCGAAGGGGTTAACGCATCGGACTGTGAATCCGACATTCGCGGGTTCAATTCCCGTCGATCGCCCTTTATCTTATCTATATTGGGGATTAGCCAAGCGGTAAGGCAACGGACTTTGACTCCGTCATGCATAGGTTCAAATCCTATATCCCCAGCCATTATTAGAGCCATTAGCTCAGTTGGTAGAGCACCTGACTTTTAATCAGGGTGTCGAAGGTTCGAGTCCTTCATGGCTCACCATTTACCTTTTGTAAATGGACTATATTTTATCTTTGTAATATGCGGTCGTGGCGGAATTGGCAGACGCGCACGGTTCAGGTCCGTGTGGGCTTACCCCCGTGGAGGTTCGAGTCCTCTCGACCGCATCCTTATTACGCGGACGTGGCTCAGCGGTAGAGCATCGCCTTGCCAAGGCGAGGGTCGCGGGTTCGATTCCCGTCGTCCGCTCCATATATATTTTTGGATGTCAGAATGTTAGAACCGATAGCGTAAGCTTTTGTGTTTATTTAACAGTATGACATTTCTGTTTTGGGTTTGATACAGTAGCTGGGTGCTGCTTGATCAGATCTTGATTCCTTGATCCGCGGGTGTAGTTCAATGGTAGAACTTCAGCCTTCCAAGCTGATAGCGTGGGTTCGATTCCCATCACCCGCTTAATAAGAAAAGGATGTCTGACATAGTCAGACATCCTTTTTAGTTTACCCAGAGATTATTAGGATTTGAGATTCCTTTAGGATTTGAGATTCCTTTAGGATTTGAGAGTCTTTAAGATTTGGGAGTCTTTTAAGATTTGGGATTCCACTGGATTAACATTCCCATTTGAGTCAGGCCGGCTCCAAAGCCATATATCATAAGTGTATCTCCTGATTTTAGCTTGTTGTCTTCGATTCCCTGCTGCATAGCGAGAGGAATAGAGGCGGATGAAGTATTGCCATACCATTCTGCACTGGTCAGAGCTTTGGCTGCAGATAGACCTGACTTGTCTGTAATTGAATCAATCATTTTCAGGTTGGCACTATGAGGTGCGAACCAATCAATCTGATCCAGGGTATATCCGGTTTGCTGCAGCAGTCGTTCGATTCCCTGAGGTACTGTACGTACTGCCCATTTATAGACTTCACGTCCATTTTGATAAATCTTGCCTTGTCCATTCATCGTAGCACCTGCAATCTGGTCAGACAGACCACTGCGATACACGTGACAGCCTCCGCTCCCATCGCTATCGGTTACTGTGCCTATGAAGCTCGGTGCTTCTGCATCATATTCTACCAGAGCAGCTCCGGCTCCATCACCAAATAATATACAGGTGTTGCGATCCGTGTAGTCGACTACTTTGGTCATAGTCTCTGCAGCAACCACTAATACTTTGCGATGCAGACCCGAAGTAATAAAGCTATTGGCCATATGAAGAGCATATACAAAACCCGCACATGTCGCATTGAGGTCCAGCGCCCCTGCACGTGAGATATTAAAATGGGATTGAATCTGGGTAGCTACACTGGGAAACTGGTAATCGGCTGTTGTCGTAGCGACCAGAATGAGTTCTACATCATCTAGTTGAACACGGTGGTTAATCAGCATATTTTGAACAGCAGCTATACCAAGATCAGAGCTGAACTGATCAGCTGCAGCTGCCCGTCGCTCACGTATACCGGTACGCTGTACGATCCATTCGTCGGAAGTCTCAACCATTTTCTCCAGATCGGTATTCGTGATTCGGTGTTCGGGTACATACGTACCGAGTGCTGTAATTCTTGCGGTAGATACAGTCATATGGTTCACCTCAACTAAGTATGTGTATGGATTAGGATGTGTACGAAATGATATCTGATAGAACATGGAACAAAATGAGGATATCCACTGAGGAACAAAAAGATGCAGCATGGATGATGGGATAGGTACAGAATTCTAAAGAGCTTTCACATTTGAAAAGCTTTTTTGCATTATACATATAATATGACCTGGTATTAGTACCAGATACTAATTTAATATAACGTATTGTAGGCGAGAAGTAAATCCTAAATTCATTATACCAGTATTTAAAATAGATTTTTTGGAAAGGTATAGATGAAAGGTGTAGGTTGTAGTTAATAGCTCATAATAGCATAATTAAATGGTTATGTAGAATTGATTGTCTGGTATAGATAGATTGCAATAGGGTTAAATGAAATGCCATAATTACAGTATGCTGGGTATGCTGGGTATAGTATTCATTTTATTTTTGGAGAAGCTTATTGTTGAAGGACAATAATACCGTTTAATAAAGATAATCTCCAAAATCCCTTGGACTTTTGAGAATTTAAAGTTAAAAAAGATCTCCAATCTTAGAGAATCTCAGGTTCTAGACAGGCTTAAGTCACAAAAAGTTCTCGAGTTCCAGAAGATCATAACTATTCGAATGAGGTGATGAGCACGATGGAAATCAGGCAATTGACTGCAAAAGAATTTGAACTGCGGATGGAGCTATCGATGTATGCTTTTCAATACCGCAAATCGGCAGAAGAACTGGAAGAGATCAAGCCTCGTTTTAAACCAGACACGGTCTGGGGTGTTTTTGAAGATGGTGAGTTAAGTGCGCAGCTTACTTTGCTACCGATGGAGACATACATACAGGGGCAGCGGTATGCTATGGGTGGAATTGCCAGTGTAGCTACCTGGCCAGAAAAACGGCGGCAGGGATTTGTTGATCAACTGCTGCGACATGCTTTGCAGTTGATGAATGAATCGGGGCAGTCGGTTTCATTTCTGCATCCGTTTTATTTTCCCTTTTACCGTAAATACGGTTGGGAGCTCTATATCGATTATAAGACCTATACGATTCCTACAGCGTTGTTACCTGCCAAAGTGCAATCGGACGGCCAGATAAAACGTGGCATAAAGAATATTGAGCTGCTAAATACTATATATGATGCTTATGCTGCTCAATATAATGGTACATTGATACGAACTGAAGAATGGTGGACATATTCGGTTCTGGATTCAGAATCGATCCAGACAGCAGTCTATTACGATGCCTCCGGAGAAGCTCGTGGTTATATATTGTATGAAGTGAAAGCGCGGAAAATGGAGATTGATGAGCTTGTCTATCTGGATGAATCCTCACGGCAAGCATTGTGGACCTATATTGCCAATCATGATTCAATGATTAACGAGGTGACACTCAAAGCTCCGGTAGATGATGGACTGTCCTATCTGCTTCGCGATCCCCGGATTCAGCAGCAGATTACTCCTTATTTTATGGCGAGAATAGTGAATGTACAGCAATTTCTGGAGCAGTATCCTTTTACTCCTGGAGCGGTACAGGTTGTTACAATTACTGTGCATGATTCCGTTGCTGGTTGGAATGAGGGGATATGGGAAGTATTGATTAACGAATCCGGTCAGGCTCAGGTGAGTCAGCGTAGTGAGCTTCCTGAAGGAGTACAGCAGGATATCCAGCAGTACAGCAGCATTCAGACGGATATTCAGACATTGACAGCGATGCTGATGGGATACCATCGCCCGTCGGAATTATATCGTTGGGAGCGATTGACCGGTAAATCCGAAGCTGTTGATATTCTGGAAAGCCGTATACCGAGAACTACTCCGTATCTAATGGATTTCTTCTAAAACTGCTGGTAGGATTGCTTCTGAAGCATGTGATTTGTTTGGAGGATTTATCAAATAGGAATTGGATATTGGCAAAAAAACATATATAAAAACGATCTTCGGACAGTCTATTTGCTGTCAGGAAGATCGTTTTTGTTTATGTTGATTCTTTTTATAAAACCATGAAATACACGAATGATCTGGAGATTCCAATACATTTGGAGAAGGACAAGACAATTAATCTGTACAGTTACACAGTTGTAGGTTGAAGATTGATGATTTTACATATCATAGATTGAAGCTGGACGATTATAAAGTACGGATGGATATTAATTATGTTAAAAAGTACAGACTGACCTCGGTTGCTTTATACAGTATAGGATAAAGCCTTATCTCATGAAGTAAAAGTGGGCAGCTGACTATTATGGAGTGAGAGCTGGTGCTTTGCGGTTATGGGTACCTTGCTCGTAGCTGTAAGCCAGCTTGATCAGCGTACTCTCGTCAAAAGGACGACCCAGGAATTCAATGCCTACTGGCAGACCTTCCGGAGTGAAACCAGCAGGAACTGTAATAGCAGGGAACCCAGAAAACGGGCTAAGACGATTGTTATTGCCGGATTCCTGATCTTCGCCAATTTTGGCGGCTGGTTCGGTTGTGGTTGGATAGACGATCGCATCCAGCTGGTTATCAGCCATTACTTTGAGCAGTGCTTCACGGGTTACTTTGGTTCGGTTCAGTACAATATCTTTGTACTCCTCGGTATCCAGTGATTCCAGTGCATTGCGTTTTTGCATGGAATCCGTCTGGGAAGGATCGAACTGGCCGGATTCCAGAATCTCTGTCAGCGTATGGTAGGGAGCGTCTTCTCCCAGGCTGGCGAGATAGTCATTCAGCTGGAACTTGAACTCATATCCGCTCAGACTGGGGAATTTCATAATTTGCTCCAGGTGGGGAATCTGTACCGGGACCGCTGTCGCGCCGAGACGCTTGATATCGTCGACTGCTCCATAGACAGCTGTAGTGACAGATTGTTCTGCTGGAGAAGCGCCGAACAGCTCATAGGCCACTCCGATTCGTGCTCCCTTTAGTCCATCTGTCTGAAGGCTATCTGTATAGCTGTTCGGAATATGACCGATACTATAGGCAGTAGCAATATCATCCGGATCATAACCGGCGGTAGCATCCAGCAGAGCGGCTGCATCTGCAACGGTACGCGCAATAGGTCCGCCTACATCCTGGGTAAGTGCCAGCGGAATAATACCATCACGACTGCTAAGGCCCACGGTAGGACGTATACCCACGAGGCTGTTAAATGCAGAGGGAATCCGGATTGAGCCACCTGTATCGGTACCCAGACCAGCTGCGGCAAAATTGGCTGCAATAGCCGCACCCGTCCCACCACTGGAACCACCAGGATAATGATCTATCATGTATGGATTATGTGTCTGTCCACCGAGAGAGCTGGAGGTAGTAATCCCAAAAGCAAATTCATGCAGATTGGATTTGGCGAGAATGATAGCGCCGGCAGCCTTCAATCGGGCGATTTGTTCGGCATCGTCATCAGGGATGGAGTTCTTCAGGCAGACGCAACCAGCTGTAGTCGGCATATCCGCTGTATCAAAATTATCTTTTACAATAATGGGGATACCATGGAGTGGACCGCGCGATCCCTTGTTCTGACGCTCGCGGTCAAGGTTGGCAGCGATCTGCAGTGCCTGGGGATTGATCGTAAGAATGGCATTGATTGTGGGCCCCTGATCATCGTATTTGGCGATACGATCCAGGTACTGCTGAACCAGCTGGACGGAAGTGACTTTGCCAGTGGTAAGAGCCCGCTGTATATCGGCTATAGTCGCTTCAGAGACGTCAAATGTCTCTACTGTACCGGGAGTAGATTGGGCGGAAGCAGTATGTATCGATGGAGCATATGTAGTAACCGATAGTGTAAACAACAAGGCAGCAATGAGATAAATACGTGCCTGCTTTTTCAACTGAGATGTAGAGAAAGGGGATGAATGATGTGACATTGAATCGCCTCTTTTCGTCATTTTGGTTAATAAGTATGCCATTACTTGTTTAATTATGTATTTTATTGTTAGTAAATATAACATGTCAATGGATTTAACCAGAATTAGGAGAGAAGTTGCAGAGAAAGAGGCAAGGCAGGCAGCTATCATTAGTTAGTAATGAATATCTAATCATTACTGTGCGAAATATATCAGGATAATGTATGTTAAAATAAAAAAGATAATGAAGATAATAAGCTCGAACTTAAATGAATGGGTCTAAACAATAGGCTTGCGTATGGAAAGGAAACATCACAATGAAAAAGCTTGTACTGGCTGAAAAGCCTTCGGTAGCAAGAGAAATTGCCCGTGTACTGGGCAGCAATCAAAAACAAAAAGGGTACCTTGAAGGACCTCAATATATTGTGACCTGGGCTCTGGGGCATCTGGTAGGATTGGCTGAACCGGAAGATTATGATAACAAGTATCAGAAATGGAATCTGGAGGATCTACCGATCCTGCCGCCTGGCAGCATGAAGCTAAAAGTACTGCGGGAAAGTGCCCAGCAGTATAAAACGGTTCAGCATCTAATGAAACGTCAGGATGTGGACAGTTTGATCGTAGCTACAGATGCTGCACGTGAGGGCGAACTGTTGGCCCGCTGGATTATACAGATGGCGAAATGGAACAAACCTTTTCAGCGACTGTGGATTTCTTCGCAGACAGACAAAGCGATCAAAGAAGGCTTTGCCAAGCTGCGTCCAGGCAAGGAATTCGATCGACTCTATGAAGCAGCTCGCTGCCGCGCGGAAGCGGACTGGATGATCGGGCTTAATATTACCCGTGCCCTGACATGCAAATTCGATGCCCAGCTATCTGCCGGACGGGTGCAGACACCTACACTGGGGATGATTATGCAGCGCGAGCAGGATATTCGTAATTTCCGCTCGCAAGATTACCATACATTGCAGCTGGATCTGGGAAATTTCCAGATGCAGTGGCGCAGCAAGCAGGGAGACGGACGTCTATTCGATGCAGATATCGTTCAGCAGATGCAGCACAAGCTGGAAGGCAAAAAAGTACAGATTATTCAGGTCAAAAAAAGCGAGAAGCAGGAGCCGCATCCACTCGCTTATGATCTGACCGAGCTGCAGCGCGATGCCAACCGCCGATTTGGATTTTCGGCGAAGCATACATCCAATGTATTGCAAAAGCTCTATGAACAGCACAAGCTGGTTACCTATCCGCGTACGGATTCCCGCTATCTCTCTTCCGATATGACAGAGACCCTGCAGGAGCGCCTGGCCAGTGTAGCAGTAGGACCTTATGCTTCGATCGCGCGTCCTCTGCTGCGCGGCAAGCTGGCTATCAGCCGCCGGATTGTGGATGACAGCAAGGTAAGTGATCATCATGCGATTATCCCGACAGAGCAGACCCTGCTGCTGAACACTCTGACTACCGATGAGCGGAAGCTGTATGATCTGATTGCGAGACGGTTTATCAGTTTATTTTACCCGGCAGCCCGTTATGATACGGTTCAGGTTATCGCTCAGGCAGCAGAGGAGCAGTTCCATGCCAAAGGTGTGACGGTCAAGGACAGCGGCTGGAAAATGGTCTATGGAGATCAGTGGGAAGACGATGAGGACGAAGAATCTTCCGATTCGGTCAAAGCCCAGGAAAGACAGACAGCAACCCAGACATTACCTGAGCTGCAGCAGGGAGATACTTTGATGATACGTAGGACGCAGGTACAAAACGGCAGAACGATGCCGCCGAAGCGTTATACGGAAGCAGCCCTGCTCTCGCAAATGGAAAAGCATGGACTAGGTACACCAGCAACCCGCGCTGACATTATTGAGAAGCTGGTCTCGTCGGATACAATTGAACGTCAAGGCAATCATCTGCATCCTACCGGAAAAGGAACCCAGCTGATCGAACTGGTATCACCGGAGCTACGTTCACCTGAACTGACCGCTAAGTGGGAAAGCGAACTGGAGAAAATCGCACGTGGTCAGGGGCAACCTGGACCTTTTCTGCAGGGAATTCGGCAGATGGCCGAATCGCTGGTCAGCGGTGTCAAACAGAATGATGCCCATTACAAACCGCATAATGTATCGAACAGTCATTGTCCGGATTGCGGTACCCGAATGCTCGAAAAGAAAAGTAAACGTGGAACATTCCTCGTCTGTCCCAGTGAGGATTGCAGCTATCGTCGTACGACGAGTAAACAGCTGTCCAACCGGCGCTGTCCGCAGTGTCACAAGAAAATGGAGATCAAGGATGGCAAGGCAGGCAAGTATATCCAGTGCCTGGGCTGCGGGATTACCGAAAAGCTGAACAAAGACGGAGTCAAACCGGTCAACAAGCGTGAACAGCAAAAGCTGGTCAAACAATTCGAGAAAAAAGAAGAGTTTGGCTCCAGTCTCGGCGATCTGCTAAAAGCAGCTCTGGAAAAGAAGGAATAATATAGCGTTATCCATAATGTATTACTGATGAGAGTACAGACAGCCGGAGCAGGCAGCCAAGCAGAGATGCTGCTGGCGCCGGCTGTTTTATTTTGCAATATGTATTATTAGCAGACCAAAATGGGTGGAGGCAAAGATGAGTAAAACCATTTCAGATATTGCTCAAATTGCGGGCGTAGCCAAAAGTACGGTATCCCGTTACCTGAACGGCGGATCAGTCGGTGTGAATACCCGGCAGAAGCTGGAACAGGTTATCCGGGAAACCGGGTATATTCCGAATACATTTGCCCAGAGTCTCAAAGCCAAAAATGCCAGCATTATCGGTACAATTGTGCCGCGGCTGGATTCATTTGCGACTTCACATACACTGATGGGAATCGATGATCAGCTGCGGCAGTTTGGCTATCGGATGATTATCTCCAATACAAGTCAGGATATGAACCGGGAGATCGAAGCGATCTATGAGCTTGCCAGACAGAAGATAGCGGGGATTATTTTGCTGGCTGCCCGAATTACGGAGGATCATCTGGTAGCAATCCAGGAGACGGGGGTACCCGTACTACTCGTTGGACAGCAGCATGAACAGATTCACAGCCTGATTCACAATGACTATGAAGCAGGATATGATCTGGGACGCTACGTATTATCAAAAGGGCATCGCCGCCTGGTATACCTTGGGGTTACCGAGCAGGATATTGCGGTTGGGATCAGACGTAAAGAAGGATTTGCGCGCGCCGTGGAAGAAACGGGCGGCTGTCAGGTGGATTATTACGAGACAAGCTTCCGTATTCCGGATGCTAGAGAAGCAGCGACAGAGATTTTTGCAAATCCATTTGACGCGTCCGTGATCGTCTGTGCTACGGACAATATTGCACTGGGTGTCATGAAAGCTGCTTATCAGCAGGGAATACGTATTCCGGAAGAGCTGTCTGTTACAGGATTCGGTGGATATGATGTAACCGAAGTTGTCCATCCAGCGTTAACGACAGTACGATATCCCTATACAGAAGCTGGAAAAATAGCTGCCCGTAATATTATTCATCTGGTTAATAATCAGCAGGTAAATAAGGTTACTATAATGGATCATCAATTATTAGAGAGAGAAAGCGTTGACAAATACTAAAAAATGACTTTATAATAACTTTGGAATCGGTTCCAAAGATTCCTCCGCAGGTGGTGCGACGCAGGTTTATGCTAACTGATTCTATAACCAAAAGGATCAGTTCTTATTTTAATTCAATTTGGAACCGGTTCCTTTTATTCAATCAAAAATGGAACCGGTTCCGTAAAAGACGGAGAATAATTATGAAAATGAGCAGAGAACAAAAATACCGTCTGATTGAAGAGGCGGGTGAAGAAGAATTAATACTGCTGAAGCAGCAGGTGGAGCAGAGCCCATGGCGGCAAAAATATCATATTCAGCCGCATACCGGACTTCTCAATGATCCTAATGGATTCGCTTATTATCAAGGCGAGTATCATCTTTTCTATCAGTGGTTCCCGCTGGGGACGGATCATGGAATGAAGTACTGGTACCATCTGAAATCGGCGAATCTGTCCGATTGGCAGGATTGTGGTATCGGCATTGCACCAGGTGATCTGCAGGATTCCCATGGTGCATATTCAGGCAGTGGGCTGGAATATGAGGGCCAGCTGTATCTGATGTATACCGGCAACACAAGGGATACGAACTGGATAAGGCATCCATATCAATGTATGGCAGTCATGAACAGGGACGGGCAGATTACCAAGTGGGATCAACCAGTGATCAGCGCAGTACCAGCAGGTTATACGGATCATTTCCGCGATCCCAAAGTATGGCGATCTAGAGAGCAATTTTACTGTGTGATTGGTGCGCAGCGGGAAAACGAAACAGGCAGTATTGTCGTGTATCGTTCCCCGGATCTTGCACAGTGGGAATGGGCTGGCGAATTGAATACATCGCTGCCGGAATTTGGATACATGTGGGAGTGTCCGGATTATTTTGAAATGGATGGACAGGGTGTCCTGCTATTTTGTCCACAGGGATTGCAGCCCGAAGGTGAGAAATACCGGAACATTTATCAATCGGGTTATGTGGTTGGAGACAAAATGAATCTGGAGACAACGGAACTGCAGCATGGAGAGTTTCATGAGCTGGACTGTGGATTCGACTTCTATGCTCCGCAAACGACGGCTGGACCGAATGGAAAGCGTATTATAATCGGCTGGATGGGATTGCCGGATATTGAATATCCGACCGATCAGCAGGGCTGGGCACACTGTCTGACATTGCCGAGAGAACTACATTTGCATCAGGGTAAACTCATCCAAAAACCGGTATCCGGGCTGACCCATAGACGAGGTAGCAAAGCTTCGGTTAGCGGCAGATTAACCGGACGACAGAAATATCCGGGTTTTGCAGGTGAAGCATATGAGCTGATCTGCACCTATGCAGCGGAAGAAGGACATAATAACGTAATTAAAGGCGAGCACGACAGTCTGGCAAAAGTAACAAGCGAGACTACTGAACGACCAACTGCTGATTTCAGACAGGCAGATGTATTCGGAGTAGAGCTGCGTACCGGAACAAACGAGAAGACGGTACTGATCTACGATGCACAAGCTCAAAAGTTGACTCTGGATCGCTCGGCTGCCGGTCAGCCTTTTGCCGAATCCTATGGGACAACCCGAAGCTGCATTCTGGAGCAGCCGCTCAGTCGATTGCATATATTTGTAGATGTATCGTCGATAGAGATTTTTGTGAATGAAGGTGAAGCCGTATTCACAAGCCGGATCTTCCCTGATCCGGACAGTCAGGGCATCGTGTTCTTTGCAGAAGATGGAGCAGTACATTTGCAGGCAGAAAAATGGGATTATCTTCGCTAAAATCAGGACACAGGATTGAGATAAGAGAGAGGATGAACAGGTATGGCACAAAATCATGATATCGCCAAAGAGGTGCTGGATGCAGTTGGAGGCAAAGAGAATATTGCTTCCTTTGCCCACTGTGCAACAAGATTGCGAATTATGGTCAACGACAAGGAAAAGATTGACCAAAAGCAGGTAGAAAATATTGAAAAGGTCAAAGGTGCCTTTTTCAATGCGGGTCAGTATCAGATCATTTTCGGTACCGGAACGGTCAATCAGATCTATGAAGAGATGGAAAAGTTGGGCCTGGATGGCTCCAGCAAAGAAGAAGTGAAAAGCCAGGCCAAGCAGCAGGGCGGTCATTTCCAGCGTGCGATCCGTACATTTGGCGATGTGTTTGTACCGATTATTCCGGTGCTGGTTGCTACCGGATTATTCATGGGACTGCGCGGATTGCTGACCCAGCCGGAAGTGCTCTCCTGGTTCGGCACTACACCGGAAGCGCTCTCACCCAATTTTCTGTTATATACCAAGGTACTGACGGACACGGCGTTTGCTTTTCTGCCTGCATTGGTAGCCTGGTCGGCTTTCCGTGTATTCGGAGGAAGTCCAGTACTGGGTATTATTCTCGGTCTGATGCTGGTTAACCCGGCGCTGCCCAATGCGTATTCGGTAGCAGATGGTTCGGCGGAACCGCTGACGATGTTTGGCTTTATCCCGGTTGTTGGTTATCAAGGGTCGGTACTGCCGGCATTCTTCGTGGGACTGCTCGGCGCCAAGTTCGAACGATATCTTCGTAAGCGTATTCCTGAATCGCTGGACTTGATTCTTACGCCGTTTCTGACGTTGCTCGTTATGATTACACTGGGGCTGTTTGCGATCGGACCGGTATTCCACTCGCTGGAAGAGGTTGTACTGCACGGAACAACAGCTGTACTGAATATGCCGTATGGTATTGCCGGGATCATCATCGGATTCCTGCATCAGATTATCGTTGTTACCGGAGTACATCACATCTTCAATCTGCTGGAAATCCAGCTGCTGGAGAAAACAGGCGTCAACCCGTTCAATGCCATCATTACCTGTGCAATGGCAGCTCAAGCAGCAGCCTGTCTGGCAGTCGGTCTGAAAACAAAGGATGCCAAGCTGAAAGCGCTGGCACTGCCTTCTTCGTTCTCCGCTTTTCTCGGAATTACCGAACCGGCGATCTTCGGGGTGAATCTGCGTTATATGAAGCCCTTTATTATGGGACTGATTGGCGGTGCTGCCGGTGGGTTCCTCGCCTCCCTATTGCATTTGGCAGGAACCGGTATGGCGATAACGGTACTGCCGGGCACACTGCTCTATCTGAATTCACAGCTGCCCATGTACATTTTGTGCAATCTGGTCGCCATGGCAATCGGCTTTGCGCTGACATGGATATTCGGATTCAATGACAAGATGCTAAGTGACATGAAGATTGCGGACAAATAGCAAGTGCGAATTGTACTGGTTGTTGATGTACGGGAATGAAAGTGACTAAAGCCGTTGGCAACAGTACGTGTAAAAAGATGTGCTAAAAGATAAATCCAAAAAGCAAAGTACAAAAAGCAGACAGTACCCTTATACAGGTGCTTTCTGCTTTTTGTACTTTATTTTGTTTTTACTGTCTATACGATCTCTGTATTCTATTCAAACTCTGAATCCGCACATAGAGAACGATCTTCTTTTGGTGATACAGGAAGTTGGATGTACAATAAAGAATAATCATTTATAAAAGTAAAGCTAGAAAAGAATCTTGCAAGTCGTGTCTTATTTAGCGCTACAGCGAGAAGATTAAATGTCCAAGCAGAAATTCTGTTATTGTATGTACGGCAGGTACACAAGAGATGATAACAGAGCAGTCTATGATTCAAATGAACAGGCAGTTTGCCATGCAGGAGTTGGATGATATTGATAAAGAAAATGAGATACATGCAAAATCTCACTGTCCAGGAACAGCATATTGTAAATTATATTCTACGTGATCCGCAGGTAGTGTTCCATCATACGGCTCAGGAAATGGCCGGACTGACTTTTACCAGTGCTTCGACGGTAGTCCGGTTGTGCAAAAAGCTGGGAGCGCGGGGATATCCCGATTTCCAGCTAAAGCTGGCACTGGATGATGAGATTCGGCAGCTATCCAGCAGCAGGCCGGCAGCCAAACAGCCATCCGGCTCGCTAACCGATCAGATGGAATGGATTCCTGCGATCTATGATGAAGCACTGATTGAGACCCAGCGCAGATGCGATCTGACTGTTCTTGAGCCTGTCTGTACATGGGTGCAGGAAGCTGGACGGATCGATATCTATGGTAGCGAAAGCAATTATTACACCGCCCAGCAGGCATGTGCCCGCTGGAATGAGGTGGGGCGAAGTGCGATTGCTCATAACAGTGCCAATCATCACTATTTATCCAATCCGCATCTGGATGCTTCCACCTTGTCCTTTATTATTTCCCATACGGGTCGTAATCCGGCGATGCTGGAAATTGCCTGTGCGTTGAAGGAAAAAGGCCGCCGTACAGTGGCATTAACCAGTGGTACAGACACACCACTGGCACGATTATGTGACTATACGTTGCTGACGTATGCAGCACATACCGGTCCGGCTTCCAAGCTGTTCTCGTCGATGTCTACGCAGTATTTGTTTGATGTGCTGCTGGTGAGTACCTGGCCTGCTTCAGCAATTAAAAGCTGATCAAACGGTTATCCTCATGATCCGCTGTAAATACAATACCTGCATCCCGGCGGGCAGCTTCCAGCGTCTGCATAACTGCATAACTGTGATCCAGCAATTCATCACATCTCGCATAATCACCGCTACGCGCGATTTCTTCAAAGGCAGCCAGCTCATAGTAGAGCGAATTATCGATAGTCTGTTCGTTATATTCGGTCTGCTGGTCGTTAGTATGGATCAGAATCCGGCGGCAGCCATTGGCGCCATGTTCGATATGAAAGTAGCCGTTCTCGCCCTGGATCAGCACAAAATTCATACCGTAAGTATCCTTGGCACCGACACATTCTCCAATAAATCCGTCGTAAGTCAGAACCAGTACACCGGAGGTGTCGATTCCGCCGGAATGCTTGTTGGCGGTATAGCTGACCTCACGCGGAGCACCGAACAGATTCATGACCAGATGGAGATTATAAATATTAATATCCATTAAGGCTCCACCGGAAAAGGCGGGGTTGAATACATTGGGCATTCCGCCGCGTAGCAGTTCATCATATTTGCGCGAATACTGGCTGTAATTGCACTGGATCAGACGAATCGGGCCTAATCTATCGATATTTTGCTTGATCCACTGGTAATTGGGCAGATGGATATTGGTAATCGCTTCAAATAAAAACAGCTTTTGTTCACGAGCTGTCCGAATCAGAATCTGCAGCTCGCGAGTCGTAGAGGTAAAAGGTTTCTCACAAATTACATGTTTACCGTGCTGCAGAGCCTGCAACGCATAATCAAAATGAAGACTGTTCGGTGAGGCGATATAGATCCAGTCTACTGCCGGATCTTGCAGCAGCTCATCGAATACGGTATGTATACGTGGGATGCCATATTGCTGTGCCAGCGGTTCGGCAGTTGCCTGTTTGCGTGAGAGAATGGCAGTACATGAAGCAGAAGAAATATGCTGCAGTGCATCGAGGAAAGCTTCGATAATGCTGCCAGTTCCAATAATTCCAATATTCATAAATAGGGACACTCCTGTCGGTTAAATGATATCTGTGGCGATTGATTTGGGGTTTGGGGTGTTACTTTCTAACAGCTCGCCTACATCCCCAATTCGGATAAAGGTACAAGCGAATCATGCAGGCTGTGAAAGAGATGCAGGGAAATGAATAATGTAGGTCATCATAGCACTGTGAATCATTTTGCGAAATGATTGACGGGTAGATTGGTCGATCATTTCATAAAACGATCCATAGACGGTCCTTATCCTGAAATTGAATTTTAAAAACTGGGCATAGATAATAGAAGATACAATATATGTAAGAGGAGGATGATTCGAATGACACTCGATTCACTGGGACTTCAAGGCAAGCTGATTGTATCCTGCCAGGCACTGGAGCATGAACCACTGTACAGCTCATTTATTATGGGCAGAATGGCACTCGCTGCACAGCAGGGAGGAGCAGCAGGTATTCGTGCCAATACGGCAGCGGACATTAATGAAATTCGGCAGCAGGTCGATCTGCCGGTCATTGGAATCGTGAAGCGCAACTACGGGGATCATCCGGTATTTATTACACCTACACTCAAAGAGGTGGCGGAGCTGGCTGCAACAGGCTGCGAGATTGTTGCGCTGGACGCGACCGATCGTCCAAGGCCGGATGGCATGCGTCTGGATGAACTGGTACAGCAGATTCGGCAGCAGTATCCTCAGCTGCTGCTTATGGCAGATGTATCTACTGTAGAGGAAGGGCTGGAAGCGCAGCGACTTGGATTTGATCTCGTATCGGCAACATTGGTCGGGTATACGGAGCAGACACAGGGGCAGAAGCTGTACGAGCATGACTTTGCCATTTTAAAAGAAATGATCCGGCAGATTACAACACCGATCGTAGCTGAAGGAAATATTCTGACACCGGAAATGGCAGCGCGTTGTCTGGACCTGGGCGTGTACAGTGTAGTCGTCGGGGGAGCGATTACGCGGCCGCAGCAGATTACAGAGCGTTTTATCGAGCAGATGAATCAGCGTGTTCAGAGAGAAGACTGAGTCTGTACCCGGCAGCTTGTATTTAGAGTATAGATTCCAGTCCGCCAGGCAGTCGGGGTTGTACATATCGTGCCATCATTTGCTTGCATCATGCCATGTGCCTATATGCGGAGAAAGGATAAGATAAGGATGTTATCCGCGATGATAGGCGGCGGATCAAAGCGAATCTACGGCCAGCCGATTCTGGCAGGCTGATCAGGAGGAACCAACATGTCCATTTTCTATGATGAAAAGCAAGCAACATTCCATTTGCAAACGTCTTCAACAAGTTATGTAATCCAATTAATCCATGGACGCCATCTGGCGCATTTATACTGGGGGCCGGCACTGCGGCACTCCACGGTAGGCAGTCTGCTGCGCAGAATCGAACGTGCTTCTTTTAGCCCGAACTATCATGATGAGGATCGTACCTTTTCCTTTGATACACTGCCACAGGAGTATCCGGGTTATGGACGCGGCGATTATAGAGAGCCTGCTTTTGAAGTGATGCTGCCGAATGGCTCCAGTGTAAACGACCTGCATTATGTGAGCCATCGCGTGACAGCAGGCAAGCCTGCGCTTGAAGGGCTTCCAGCTACCTATGTAGAGCAGGATAGTGAAGCAGATACACTGGAGATTACGCTGCGCGACGAGCTGACCGGTCTGGAAGCGATTGTACAATATTCTGTATTCGGTGAGCTGAATGCGATTACCCGTGCGGTACGTCTGCATAATCAGGGTAGTGAGCCGGTATCGATCCGCCGCGCACTGAGCAGCAGCGTGGATTTCCATCAGGATCAGTATGAGATGATGCATCTGTCCGGCGCCTGGGTGCGTGAACGTCATGTACACTATCGTCCGCTCACACCGGGATTGCAGCGCGTGGAGAGCAAACGCGGATCCAGCAGCCACCAGCATAATCCGTTTATTGCCCTGCTGGAAAAAGGCGCAACCGAGGATCATGGTCAGGTGTACGGAATGAGTCTGGTTTACAGCGGTAACTTTATCGCTCAGGTCGAGGTGGATCAGTTCCACACTGCCCGGATGCAGGTAGGATTGTCCCCGTTTGACTTTGAATGGAAACTGGAAGCTGGTAAAATGTTCCAGACTCCGGAAGCGGTGCTGGTGCATTCCGCAGCCGGACTGGGCGGTATGTCGCGTACGTACCACAAGCTCTACCGTACACGACTGAGCCGCGGGACGCATCGTGATAAAGTACGTCCGATTCTGATCAATAACTGGGAAGCGACATATTTTGATTTTGATGCACCGAAAATCAAGAGTATTGCCGCAGCCGGACAGGAACTCGGAATCGAGCTGTTCGTACTGGATGATGGCTGGTTCGGTCATCGTGATAATGATCGCTCCTCCCTCGGAGACTGGGTGGAAGACCGCCGCAAGCTGCCGGAAGGACTGGGCAAGCTAGCACAGGAGATTGTCGATACGGGTATGCAGTTTGGACTGTGGTTCGAGCCGGAGATGGTCTCGCCGGACAGCGATCTGTATCGCAAGCATCCGGACTGGTGTCTGCATGTACCGGATCGCAGCCGCTCCATGGGTCGTCAGCAGTTGATCCTCGATTTGTCCCGCCAGGATGTATGCGATTATATCGTGGAATCGGTCAGCAGTGTGCTTGCTTCCGCACCAATCACCTATGTGAAATGGGATATGAACCGCAATATGTCCGAGATCGGATCGGCACTGCTGCCAGCGGAGCGTCAGCGCGAGACTGCTCACCGTTATATGCTGGGATTATACAATGTGCTGGAGCGGATTACCTCGGCGTTCCCGGATGTACTGTTTGAGAGCTGTTCCGGTGGCGGTGGTCGATTTGACCCTGGAATGCTCTATTATATGCCGCAGACATGGACCAGTGATGACACCGATGCCGTAGAACGTCTGAAGATCCAGTACGGTACCAGCATGGTATATCCAGCGAGTTCAATGGGTTCCCACGTGTCGGCTGTACCAAATCACCAGGTGGGCCGGATCACTTCATTTGCCACGCGCGGTCATGTAGCGATGTCCGGTAACTTTGGCTATGAGCTGGATCTGACGAGTCTGACCGAGGAAGAGAAACAGGAAGTGCGCGAGCAGGTGACCCAGTACAAGCAGCTGCGTGAGCTGATTCAGTTTGGCGAATTCTATCGTCTGCTCAGTCCGTTTGAAGGCAACTATACGGCATGGATGTTTGTCTCGGAAGATCAGCAGGAGGCATTTGGCGGTTACTTCCAGGTACTCAGTGAACCGAATCCACCACTGCGTCGTCTGAGACTCAGAGGATTGAATCCAGACATCCGTTATCGCATGAGTGTAAATGGTGTGGAAGAAGAACCGGTCTATTATGGCGATGAACTGATGTACCACGGGATCGCGCTGATCGAGAAATATGAAGATTTCCAGAGCACACTGTTTACTTTTAAAGCAATAGACTAATGTTCTTGATGGTTGCTTCTCGCCGCGCGTGATTTGTTGTCAGGCGGTCTGGACGGTATACTGTGAATAGCTCTCTTGCCTGCTGCATCCGATGCAGAAGTGCAGGAGGCCGCATAGCCTGACAGACAGATGAGGAGACAGAACATGATGAGATCAATAACACCAGAGTCGCTGCTATGGATATGGCTGCTGGTCATTAATTGTATAGCGTATATTACAATGAGTATCGACAAGAGCCGTGCCGAACGCCGTCGCACCCGGCATCGTATTCCGGAGAAGAACTTGTTTGGCCTGGCTGCAATCGGTGGGGCGTTGGGCATCTGGGTATCCATGTATACACGCAGACACAAGACCAAGCACCGCTCTTTTGTAGTAGGTATTCCGCTGCTGCTGGTATTGAATATACTGATGTACGGGTATATTTTCTATCGCTGGTTCAGCTGATTGTCTACAAAAGTGTAGCTGCACGATAACCCAATCGATGATCAAAGGTCTGGCTGTGCAGCCGGGCCTTTGGTTTCATTAGGGAAGCTATTCGGGTAATTTATACTTGTAAGTGTCTGTATGTATTTTCGGATAAATACTGCAGACGAATGGCCGACATCCTGGCAGGGCAGCGTTCAATAGTGAACAGTACATGAATAATATGTAATAAGTGATATAATGAATATGTGCCGTGAACTGCTGTTAGGGCTGCTGAAGATATACATACCGCATGCTGCCAGCTATTGCACCACATATGCAGCCTGCGGGCGCATATAGTCATAGAAAGAAAGGGAGGGGAATACAATGTTATTCTCAAATATTCTGCTTGCGTACGATGGTTCCAAAGCATCCAACAAAGCGCTCAACCGTGCTGTTGAGCTCGCCAAAGCCAACCCGGAGGCGCATATTGATGCGATTCACGTATTTGATTTCCCGCGTTACTTTATGGGAGAAGGAATCGTACCGGTTCCGACCACATCGAATGAAGAACTGTACGAAATGGCCATGCAGACTGCCAAGGAAGCGAAGCGTCGTCTGGAAGAGTCCGGTATTCCGAACAAGTTCGATGTCGAGATGATCCAGGGTAACGCTGCACAGAGCGTGCTGGACTTTGCCGCATCCCATAATTCGGATGTGATTGTAATCGGCAGCCGCGGACTGGGCAGTATCCGTGAATTCGTACTGGGAAGTGTCAGCCATAACGTGGTTCAGCATGCCCAGATTCCGGTATTGATCGTAAAATAAAGACCATAAAGTATCCTAAATGAATATCATGCCCGAGACGCACTGTTCTTCTCTTCTGTTGTAAGAAGGGTAATGAAAGTGCGTCTTTGGTTATTTAGAGAGCAGTTCATCTGGAAAATCGTATTAAATGAATAAAAATACGAACGATAGATTATGTGAACTATTGAACGTTCGTCTTTTAAGTTGACATGGTATGTAGGTGGTTGGTACACTGTGTAATGTAGCTTAAAGCGATGCAATAATTGAATGACTCGTATAAAACCGGGGATACGGCCCGGAAGTTTCTACCCGGAAACCGTAAATTTCCGGACTACGAGGGTGTACAGCACATGGCATTCATCATCTACACCTGTAACGATAACGCATATGGACTGCTCTCTTACGGAGAACGGTGCTGCTGCTGTGTCAGATCACTTGGTGAAATGATGAAGAAGATCCACTGCTGCACCCGGTATGTCCGGAAATCCTGAAGATCGATATTATTTCTGATCAGGGTTTGCGGATTTTTTTATGACCATTCCGGGAGAGAGCGCTTCACACTGTGAGAACATGATGCTGTTATGCTCTACATAGCAGGATCTTACCATATAGCTGCTGATTCGGCGGCAATCCTTAATTACAGAAAGTGGGTTATCACATGTCAGTACAGGTCGCTGTCGTGATGGGCAGCAAGTCAGACTGGGAAACAATGCAGCATGCCTGCCAGATGCTGGAGGAGCTGGAGATCGCTTATGAGAAAAAAGTCGTCTCGGCGCATCGTACACCTGATTTGATGTTTGAGTTTGCGGAGCAGGCTGCGTCTCGCGGTATCAAAGTGATCATTGCCGGAGCCGGTGGTGCTGCGCATCTGCCGGGAATGATCGCTGCCAAGACACTGCTGCCTGTAATCGGCGTACCGGTTAAATCGGCTGCACTGAATGGACTGGATTCGCTGCTGTCGATCGTACAGATGCCGGGTGGTATTCCGGTCGCGACAGTCGCTATCGGCAAAGCAGGTGCCACCAATGCAGGACTGCTCGCTGCCCAGATGCTCGGTGCTTTTGACCCGGATGTGATGCAACGTGTGGAAGCGCGCCGTGAACGGATCAAGCAGGAAGTGCTGGAATCAAGTGATACTCTGGGAGTGGAGCAATGATGCAGAATCAGGGCAGTCCTCAGGCAGGTAAAGTAATTCCTCCAGGCGCAACGGTCGGCATTCTCGGCGGCGGCCAATTGGGACGGATGATGGTACTGCAAGGCGCTCCACTCGGATACCGGTTCATTACATTGGACCCGGCGCCGGATTCTCCCTGCGGACAGGTAAGCCGGCAGATTACAGCGGCCTATGACGATGTGGAAGCCGCTCGCAGGCTGGCTGAGCAGGCTGATGTGATTACGTATGAATTTGAAAATGTGGACGCTGGCGTCGCAGCGCTATTGGCCGAGCAATCCTACGTACCCCAGGGCAGTCAGCTGCTATATACGACCCAGCATCGACTGCGGGAAAAGCGGGCGATTGAAGCGGCAGGAGCGACAGTAGCACCATATGCGGAAGTGACCAGCGCAGAAGAGACACTGGCGGCAGTGCAGAAGTTCGGTACACCATGCGTACTGAAGACGGCAACCGGTGGCTACGATGGCAAAGGGCAGTTCGTGATCCGCTCGGAAGAGCAGGCGGTACAAGCTTATGAGGAACTGAGTGCAGCAGGTACGGAACTGGTTGTGGAACAGTTTATTCATTTCCAGTGTGAACTGTCCGTCATTGCTGCCCGCAGTACGCTGGGCGAGATTACTACCTTTCCGGTAGCGGAAAATATCCACGTCGATAATATTCTCCATTTATCTATCGTACCTGCCCGTGTACCGGAAGAAGTACAGCGCAGAGCAGAGAAAATGGCAGCGGATATCGCCGAGTCAATGAATGCGGTAGGTCTGCTGGCAGTAGAGCTGTTCTGTACGGCAGATGGACAGCTGTATGTGAATGAGCTGGCTCCGCGGCCACACAACTCCGGACATTATACAATGGAAGCTTGTGATACCTCGCAATTCGAGCAGCATGTGCGAGCCATCTGCGGACTACCTCTTGGCAGCCCAGCGCTGCGGGCGCCCGTGGTGATGGTCAATATACTGGGAGAGCATATTCCAGATGTAATGGAGCGGATGGTGTCGACAGATGCAGCTGCCGTGCAGCTGAATGTCGTACCGAAGTACCATTTATATGGGAAAGAAGAAGCCAAGCACAAACGCAAGATGGGACATATCAATGTGCTGTGTAATAATATAGAAGATGCTCTGGCATGGATCAACCAAACGAACATATGGAGGAATAAATAAACTTATGATTGAACGTTACAGCAGACCGGAAATGCGCAATATCTGGAGTGAGGAAAATAAATTCAAAGCCTGGCTCGAAGTGGAAATCTGTGCTTGTGAAGCATGGGCAGAACTCGGCGTAATTCCGCAGGAAGATGTGGACAAGCTGCGCGCGAGTGCCACTTTTGACATGGATCGCATTTATGAAATCGAGCAGGAGACGCGCCATGATGTGATCGCCTTTACCCGTGCGGTATCGGAGAGTCTTGGTGAAGAGCGCAAATGGGTACACTATGGACTGACATCCACGGATGTAGTCGATACTGCCCTTGGCTATCTGCTGCGCCAGGCAAACGAAATCCTGGAACGCGATATTATCAACTTTATCGATATTCTGAAAGAAAAAGCACTGGCTTACAAAAATACGCCGATGATGGGACGTACTCATGGTGTACATGCAGAACCGACAACGTTTGGTCTGAAAATGGCGCTGTGGCATGAAGAAATGAAGCGTAACCTGGAGCGTTTCCGCCATGCAGCAGACGGTGTACAATACGGCAAAATGTCCGGCGCAGTGGGTACATATGCGAATATTGATCCACGCGTCGAAGAGATTGTCTGTGCCAAACTGGGAACCAAGCCGGCTCCGATCTCGACTCAGACACTGCAGCGTGATCGTCATGCCGAATACATGGCTTCCATCGCTCTGGTGGCAACTTCACTCGACAAATTCGCGACCGAAGTACGCGCTCTGCAGAAGAGTGAGTTCCGCGAAGTGGAAGAAGCCTTTGCCAAAGGTCAAAAAGGATCATCGGCAATGCCTCATAAGCGTAATCCGATTGGCAGCGAGAACATCTCGGGTCTGTCCCGTGTAATCCGTGGTCACATGCTGACCGCGTATGAGAATGTAACCCTGTGGCACGAACGTGATATCTCGCACTCCTCTGCGGAACGCGTCATTCTGCCGGATGCGACGATGCTGCTGAACTATATGCTGAACCGCTTTGGCAACATTATCAAGAACCTGACGGTCTTCCCGGAAAATATGCAGCGCAATATGCAGCGTACGTACGGCGTACCGTTCTCCGGTCGCATTATGACCAAGCTGATCGACAAAGGACTCAGCCGCGAGCAGGCTTACGATACCGTACAGCCACGAGCAATGCAGGCATGGGAAGAGCAACGTTCTTTCCAGGATATCGTGCAGGAGACTACGGCGATTACCGATCTGCTGAACAAGGAAGAGATCGAGGATGCGTTCAATCCAGCATGGCATCTGAAGCATGTGGATACTATTTTCAAAAAGCTGGGTCTGGATTAATCCAGTCTGTTCTATTCAATAGATACTAAAAATAGATAAAAGGAGCATCAGGTGCGAGGCTGCACACCAGCCGTACACCTGATGACTGCATTCCAAGCTGAGTATAGAGGGAGAGGGAACGCAAAATGACAGCACAGGCATTATCCACGGCAGCCGATCTGATCGACGCGCCGCTGATCTACAAAGGCAAGGTACGCGAGCTGTACGATCTGGGCGAACATTATCTGATCGTCGTCACGGACCGGATATCGGCATTTGACTATGTACTGGACCCTCCGGTTCCGCACAAGGGAGAAGTACTCAATCGTCTGAGCGCTTACTGGTTTGGCGAGACCAAGCATCTGATCGATAATCACGTGGTACATATCGATGTAGACCAGCTGGGCGATATCGTCCGCGATCGCGAAGCGCTGCGCAACCGGATCATGGTTACCCGCAAAGCCGAGCGTATCGATATGGAATGTGTTGTTCGCGGTTATATTACCGGCGGCGGCTGGCGTCAGTATCAGGAGACCGGCGAAGTCAATGGTATCCGATTGCCGGAAGGCCTGCGTAAAAACGGCGTTTTCCCGAATCCCCTCTTTACTCCGGCAGCCAAGAACGATGTTGGACACGACGAGGATATCTCTTTTGACGAAATGAAAAAACGTGTCGGTGACGAACTGGCGGAACAGTTAAAGCAAAAAAGTATTGAGCTGTACGAATATGCACGTCGTGTCTGCGATCAGCACGGGATTATCCTGGCGGACTGCAAATTCGAATTCGGCCTGATCGATGGCAAGCTGATCCTAATCGACGAGATCTTCACGCCGGATTCCTCCCGCTTCTGGGCCAAGGACAACTACGCGCTGGATATCGAGATCGACAGTATGGACAAGGAGCCGGTTCGTACGTATCTGGCGAACACGGACTGGGACAAAAACAGCCAGCCGAAGCCTCTGCCGGAGACGATTGTGCAGGCGACATCCGAGCGTTATCTGGCGATCTATGAGAAGCTGACTGGTTCAAAGCTGGTGTAGCAGCATAGTTGCTGATCATTACACCGCTGCGGAGAAGGAATAGGCCTTCGATCGCCGGGTTGAAATCAGGGGCCTTCCAAATGGTAGACCCGTGTAGCGGAAGGCCCCTGATTTCAAAAAGCGATCTCTGGCCTATCTCCTTCTCCTTCGCTCCGGTGCTTGTTAGTCCAGTTAGTACAGACTACGGATGGTTACATCATGCCGCCCATTCCACCCATAACAGTGTCTACTAATAAATATGAGAGTAATATTCGCCTGCTCAATGTGAGAATCGCTTGATCATGAAGTGGGTGGACATCGAAGCTGGTTAGACTTGGAGCTTCAAAGAGCAATGAAGTTATTCATACTGTTGTTACTACGCCTATTGAGATCCGGTGCTTCCTTGGAAACGTCAGTATCTCAATGCTGAGAATTTAAATTATTCCTTACGATATCCAAGCACGACTACTGCAATCGGTGAGCATCGTGACCTATGCACAAGCAGTATATAACTGATTCTTATACAGTTCATGTTTCATATAATCTAAACCAACGTTCAGGCTGCTCATCCGCCGAGCGGAGGGAACGGAATCGTTCCGAAAGGAGCCTTTATGATCGGATATTGTCCGCAGCAAGCGGACGTTCAGAAATATCCGGATCATAACAGCGACTGCAGGAATGATCCGTACCCGCAGCGCTGTCTCTAAACAGTATCTGCCTTTTCATTTATCAAAGAAGAAACACCCATTCAAAAACGTCAAAGCACCACAGCCTGCCATTGCAGCATATTCAGTAAAGCAGTACCACGCAATACCGTATTCACTCATTCAAGCATCATCATCCCAAGGAGGAACGAGAAGATTATGATCAAAGCGACAGTCTACGTTACCATCAAAGAAAGCGTGCTTGACCCGCAGGGAGCAACAGTACAGGGAGCATTGCATTCTCTTGGATTTAATGAAGTGGAAAGTGTACGTATCGGTAAATATATGGAGATTCAGCTGGACACGGACAACCGTGACGAAGCGGAAGAACGCCTGAAAGTGATGTGCGAGAAGCTGCTTGCGAACACCGTCGTTGAAAACTACCGATTCGAACTGGAGGGTTAATTCCATGAAATTTGCGGTACTGGTATTTCCGGGTTCCAACTGTGATATCGACTGCTTCAAGGCAGTGGAAGAAACAATTGGCGAACCGGTCGATTATGTGTGGCATACAGCGACAGACCTGTCGGCTTATGATTGTATTCTTGTTCCTGGCGGATTTTCCTACGGCGACTATCTGCGCTGCGGTGCCATTTCGCAGTTTGCACCGGTGATGGCAGAAGTAGCCAAAGCGGCTGAACAGGGCAAATACGTACTGGGCATCTGCAACGGTTTCCAGATTCTGACCGAAGCGCGTCTGCTGCCAGGCGCACTGCTGCGTAACGGATCAATGAAATTCCGCTGCCACGATGTAGTGCTGACAGTAACGAACAACAAAACACCATTCACGCTGGATTACCAAGAAGGCGAAGAAATCACCATCCCTATTGCTCACGGCGAAGGCAACTACTACTGTGATGAAGAGACGCTGGAGAAGATGAAAGCGAATAACCAGATCGTGTTCCAATACGGTGACAATCCGAACGGCTCCCTGCATGATATCGCAGGCATCAGCAATGAGCGTGGTAATGTAGTTGGCATGATGCCGCATCCGGAGCGCGCGGTTAATGAACTGCTCGGCTCAACAGACGGCAAGAAAATGTTCACATCTATTTTAAAAGCCTGGAGGGATCAACATGACGCAGCAAACATCCGTTAAGGAACCGACGGCGGAGCAAGTCGCAGACCAGCAGTTATACAAACAAATGGGTGTATCCGACACCGAGTTTGATTTGATCTGCGGTTTCCTCGGACGTAAACCGAACTACACGGAAATCGGCGTATTCAGTGTAATGTGGTCGGAACATTGCGCGTACAAAAACTCCAAGCCGCTGCTCAGACGTTTCCCGATCGATGGCCCGCGTGTTCTGATGGGACCGGGTGAAGGTGCCGGGATCGTCGATATCGGCGACAACCAGGCTGTTGTATTCAAAATCGAAAGTCATAACCATCCATCTGCAGTAGAACCTTACCAGGGTGCAGCGACAGGCGTTGGCGGGATTATCCGCGATATCTTCTCCATGGGCGCGCGTCCCATTGCTTCGCTGAACTCCCTGCGTTTTGGCAAGCTGGAGAGCGACCGGGTCAAATATCTGTTCGAACATGTGGTAGGCGGTATCGCCGGTTATGGCAACTGCATCGGTATCCCGACGGTTGGTGGCGAAGTGATGTTCGACGAGAGCTACGAAGGCAATCCACTCGTCAATGCAATGTGTGTCGGCCTGATCGATCATGACAAAATCCAGCGCGGTGTAGCCAAAGGGGTAGGTAACCCGGTATTTTATGTGGGACCTCCAACCGGACGCGATGGTATCCACGGCGCAACATTTGCCTCTGAGGAGCTGACCGAGGAGTCCGAAGCACGCAAGACGGCGGTACAGGTCGGCGATCCATTTATGGAAAAGCTGGTAATGGAATCGTGTCTGGAACTGATCGACTCCGGTATCGTACTGGGTATTCAGGATATGGGTGCAGCCGGTCTGACCTGCTCCAGCGCCGAGATGGCGAGCAAGGCGGGCAATGGTTTGGAGCTGTATCTGGATCAGGTGCCGCAGCGTGAAGAAGGCATGACACCTTATGAAATGATGCTGTCCGAGTCCCAGGAACGTATGTTGTTCGTCGTGGAACCCAAGGATGAAGCACAGGCGATGGAAATCTTCGAGCGTTGGGGTGTGATCTGCGCCAAAGTTGGTAAAGTCACAGATGATGGTCGTCTCAAGCTGTATCACCACGATGAAGTAGTCGGCGATATGCCGGTACATGCACTGGTGGATGAGTGCCCGGTTTATAATAAGCCCTCTTCGGTTCCGGCTTATTATGAGCAGATGGCGCATATTGATACAGCTGCGTACAACGAAGTTACTGACCTGGGCGGCGCCCTTAAGTCCGTACTCGCTTCTCCGACGGTAGCGAGCAAGGCATGGGTGTATGACCAGTATGATTATATGGTTCGTACGAGTACGGCTGTTCGTCCAGGATCGGATGCAGCGGTTGTACTGGTTAATGGTACACGCAAAGCACTCGCAATGACGACCGACTGCAATTCCCGCTTTGTTTACCTTGACCCGGAAGTGGGCGGTAAAATCGCGGTTAGCGAAGCAGCACGCAATATTGTCTGCTCCGGCGCAGAGCCGCTGGCAATTACAGATAACCTGAACTTTGGTAGCCCGGAGAAACCGGAAATCTTCTGGCAAATGGAACAATCCGTTGAAGGTATGGCAACAGCGTGCCGCGCACTGGAGACACCGGTTATCGGCGGTAATGTGAGCCTATATAACGAGAACACACGCGGTGCTATCTATCCGACACCGGTAGTCGGTATGGTGGGTCTGATTCATGATACAGATCATATTACGACGCAGGGCTTCAAAAAGGATGGCGATGTGATCTTCCTGCTGGGTGAGACCAAGGCAGAACTGGGCGGCAGTGAATTCCAGTACATCGTACATGGCAAGACCGAAGGCCGTCCGCCAGGGCTGGATCTGGTCGTCGAGAAACAACTGCTGGATGGTGTACTGGGTTCGATCCAGAGTGGTCTGGTACAATCCGCACATGATCTGTCCGAAGGCGGTCTCGTTGTTGCACTAGCCGAGTCCTGTATCAGCGGTAAGCTGGGTGCAGAGATCACGCTGGAAAGCGGCGGTCTGCGTAATGACCATCTGCTATTCAGTGAGAGCCAATCCCGTATCCTGTTGTCTGTATCTGCAGAACAGGCAGACGCGCTGGTAAACAAACTGGCCGAGCATAAAGTACCCGCTCGCCGCATCGGTAAAGTCACATCGTCAAAACAATTACAAATCACAGTGGACGGCAAACAAGTCCTGGCGGAAGAGGTAAGCAGTCTGCGCCAGGTCTGGGAGGATGCGATTCCATGTCTGATGAATTAAATAATCAGCCGCTCTGGACCGGCGACTACTATAATCAGGGGACCGGTCCGAACGATATTTTCGATACATTAAAAGAGGAATGCGGCGTCTTCGGTGTCTACGGACATTCGGGGGCCGCTTCCCTTTCTTATTATGGTCTGCATGCACTGCAGCACCGTGGTGAAGAAAGCTGTGGCATCTGTGTCAGTGATCATACCGAGTTTCATTACCATCGCGGTATGGGGCTGGTCAAGGAAGTATTCGATAAAGACACTATGGCGACATTGACCGGTGATATCTCGATCGGTCATGTACGCTACTCGACCAGCGGCAGCAGTCATCTGGGCAATGCCCAGCCACTCGTATTCCGCTATCGTGCAGGCGAACTGGCACTGGCAACCAATGGCAATATCGTCAATGCTCCACAGATCCGGCGCGAGCTGGAGGAGATGGGTTCCATTTTCCAGACAACCAGTGATACGGAAGTGCTGGCGCATCTGATCGCCCGTTCATCCAAGCCGCTGGTGGAAGCAGCCAAAGAGGCGTTCCGCCGGATTGTGGGCGGATTTGCCTTTATGATCATGACCAATGAGCAGTTGATCGTAGCTAGCGATCCGAATGGACTGCGTCCGCTAACGATGGGTCGACTGGGTGATGCGTACATTTTCACCTCGGAGACATGTGCGCTGGAGACGATTGGCGCAGAGATTGTGCGTGATGTGAAGCCTGGTGAACTGCTGGTACTGGATCAGAACGGACTGCATGAAGATTTCTATACCGAGCCGCAGCGCAAAGCGCTCTGTTCGATGGAATATATTTATTTTGCCCGTCCGGACAGTGATATGAATGGTGCGAATC
Source organism: Paenibacillus shenyangensis (assembly GCF_000346635.1). Lineage (NCBI taxonomy): Bacteria > Bacillati > Bacillota > Bacilli > Caryophanales > Paenibacillaceae > Paenibacillus > Paenibacillus shenyangensis. Next base: position 105,195 of record NZ_AOIG01000023.1, on the reverse strand, counting down.
TGCATTCGGCACGCAAGCGGATGGGCTCGATGATGGCTCGTGAATCCTTTATTGATGCAGACCTGGTGACCGGTGTACCGGATTCCAGTATCTCTGCAGCGATCGGTTATGCCGAGCAGACGGGTATTCCTTATGAGCTGGGCATGATCAAAAATAAATATACCGGCCGTACTTTTATCCAGCCGAGTCAGGAACTGCGTGAACAGGGTGTCAAAATGAAGCTGAGTGCGGTACGCCGCGTCGTAGAAGGCAAGCGTGTCGTCATGATCGATGATTCCATTGTGCGGGGAACAACCTCCCGCCGGATCGTCAACATGTTGCGTGATGCCGGAGCGATCGAGGTGCATGTGCGTATTACTTCGCCTCCTTTCAAAAATCCATGCTTCTACGGGATTGATACTCCGGATCGTCGTGATCTGATTGCTTCGTCCAAGACAGTGGAAGAGATCCGTCAGGAGATCAATGCGGATTCACTCGCTTTTCTCAGCCGGGAAGGATTGATTGAGGCTGTTGGTGGAGACAACAAGGACGATTACAAAGGCGGCATGTGTATGGCCTGCTTTGACAACGATTATCCCACTCAGACCGACTTCGGCGGCGAAGAACAATTCGGCTGCGGGTGCTGAACTGCGCCAGGGTTTTAGAACGGGGTGTGACGGGGAGAGGGTTCGCTGCGGGGAAGGAATAGGCCTGCGATCACCCGGTTGAAATCGGGAGCCTTCGAATTAGTAGACCCGTGTAGAGGAAGGCCTCCGATTTCAAAAGGCGATCTCCGGTCTATTTCCTTCCCCTCCGCTCCGCACTCCCCGCCCCATGTTCCTAAGACCCTGGCGGTTTCAGAGCCCATGGTGGTAAAGGGGAGAGAAGTGCAGGAGAGAATACGCGGGAATGGTTGAACTGCTTTGCAGGAGTGAATGTTTGAAGATTAGAGCTTTGATGTTATTTGTTGGGTATTTGTTTGTTGCAAGTAAGGATGGGAATGGTTGTAAAGACGAATGCAGAGATGATTTGTAAGATTCGTAGATTATTTTGAGAATAACAGACTCACTATGGAGTTTGTTACTCATCCTTCAAATCACAATCTTACAAACCAGCCCAGACTAGATCCATCCAACCCTACAATTAAAATAGCAGTACCTGGATACGTAATCTTTTAAAACTGAAATCCCAATCTTATGGACGGCGAGTGGATATTTGGAAGCTTTGGTTCTCTGTGCTCCCAGCGGAGGGAAGGGAATCGTTCAGGAAGGAGCATTTGCGGGCTGACTTTTGACTGCGAATGCAGTCGTTCCCGAAAAGTCAGCCTGCAACGGCGACGCCCGAACGATCCATTCCCGCAGCGCTGTAGCATCAGAACACCAAATCTTCCAACACTCCACCCGCCACTGTCCAAAGAACCCACGAAAGGTGCGATGGCAGTGTCAGATGTATACAAAAAAGCCGGAGTTGATATCGCGGCAGGCAATGAAGCAGTAGAGCGGATGAAGAAGCATGTGAAAACGACGTTCCGTCCGGAAGTTATGACCGATCTCGGCGGTTTCGGCGGGCTGTTTGGCCTGAACAAGGAGAAGTACGAAGAGCCGGTACTGGTATCCGGAACCGATGGTGTCGGTACGAAGCTGAAGCTTGCTTTTGCTATGGACAAGCACGATACGATCGGGATTGATGCGGTAGCCATGTGCGTGAATGATATCATCGTGCAGGGCGCGGAGCCGCTCTTTTTCCTCGATTATCTCGCTTGCGACCGGGTTATTCCGGAGAAGATCGAAGCGATTGTATCCGGAATTGCCGATGGCTGTCGTCAGGCAGGCTGTGCGCTGATCGGTGGCGAGACGGCGGAGATGCCGGGCATGTACTCCGAAGGGGAGTATGATATCGCCGGCTTTACGGTAGGCATCGTGGACAAGCCCAAAGTCATCACCGGCAGCGATATTGCAGCAGGCGATGCAGTCATTGGTCTGGCATCTAGTGGCATACACAGCAATGGCTTCTCGCTCGTGCGCAAGCTGCTGCTGGAAGACAGCGGATATGAGCTGACTGCACAGGTGGCTGAGCTGGGGAATGCCGTACTGGGCGATGTACTACTGGAGCCGACGAAGATTTATGTGAAGTCTTCTCTTGCTCTGCAGGAAGCGGTGCAGGTGAAAGGCATGGCTCATATTACCGGTGGCGGATTTATCGAGAATATTCCGCGGATGCTGCCGGAGGGCGTTAATGTGGATATCGAGTATGGCAGCTGGCCGATCCTGCCGATTTTCCAATTGATGCAGGCCAAGGGTGCAATCAGCAACCGTGATATGTTTACCACCTTTAACATGGGAATCGGGATGGCGATTGTCGTACCTGCCGACCAGGCAGAACAGGCGCTGGATGTATTGAAGCAGCAAGGGGAAGCAGCCTATCTGATCGGTAAAGTAACTGCGGGCGAGAAGATCGTTACCTTTACAGGAGCGGAAGTATAATGAAGCCGCTGCGAATTGCCGTGTTCGCGTCCGGACAAGGCAGTAATTTTCAGGCGATGGTGAATGCCCAGCAGAGTGGTTTGCTAAACTCGGCAACGATAGAACTGCTCGTATGTGACAAGCCCGACGCGCCGGTTGTTCAGCGTGCTGTCGATGCAGAAGTAGATACATTTGTATTCCGGCCCAAGGAATACAGCAGCCGGGAAGAGTATGAGCTGGAGATTCTCGGTGAATTGGCCCAGCGGCAGATTGATCTGATCGTGCTGGCCGGCTATATGCGACTGCTCACTCCGACAATGGTCAATCCATATACAGGCCGCATGATCAATGTGCATCCATCATTATTACCGGCTTTTCCCGGTAAGGACGCGATCGGTCAGGCGCTGGAATATGGTGTGAAGCTGACGGGTATCACGGTTCATTTTGTCGATAATGGGATGGATACTGGCCCGATCATCGCCCAGCAGTCGCTCCCGATTGAAGCCGGAGATACAGCCGATACGCTGGCTGCCCGTATTCACCAGATTGAGCAGACGCTGTATCCGCAGGTTGTCGCCCGTATTGCGGCAGGTAAAGTCCGGCTGGCTGAAGATGGCCGGCATGTGATCGTAGAACAGTAAATATACACATTTACCTAAAAGGATGACATACAGACAAACAGCAGATCTTCGATGTGCTGTTCATCACTTTGCAAGTAGATAGAAGATACTCGGGCTTCTGGATCGGACTTCGGAAAGATGGACGTATTATCAGACTGCCCATACATTTAAGGAGGCTTTTTATAACATGACGATCAAAAGAGCACTGGTCAGCGTATCCGACAAAACAGGCGTAGTCGATTTCTGCCGCGAGCTGTCCCAGCTGGGCGTAGAAATCATCTCTACCGGCGGCACCAAGAATCTGCTGGCTGATGCAGGCGTACCGGTTATCGGTATCTCCGATGTGACCGGATTCCCGGAAATTCTGGACGGACGTGTCAAAACACTGCATCCGGCTGTACATAGTGGTCTGCTGGCTGTACGCGATAGCGAAGAGCATCAGCAGCAAATGAAAGATCTGGAACTGGGCTATATCGACCTCGTTGTCGTTAACCTGTATCCGTTCCAGGAAACGATCTCCAAACCGGATGTGTCCTATGAGGATGCGATCGAGAATATCGATATCGGCGGACCAACCATGCTGCGCAGTGCGGCGAAGAATCATGCCTTTGTGACAGTAGTGGTAGATGCGGCAGACTACACGACTATTCTGGACGAAGTTCGTGCAGAGGGAGATACGACGCTGGATACACGCAAGCAGCTCGCTGCCAAAGTATTCCGTCATACTGCTGCTTACGATTCTCTGATCTCTGATTATTTGTCCGAGGTGCTGGATAATCCGATGCCGGAACGTTATACCGTTACGTACGAGAAAATTCAGGATCTGCGCTATGGAGAGAATCCGCACCAGACTGCTGCTTTTTACCGCAAGCCGATGGCTCCGGCAGGAACGCTGACCACGGCAGAACAGTTGCACGGCAAAGAATTGTCTTACAACAACATCAATGATGCTAACGCAGCACTCCAGATCGTCAAAGAATTTACAGAGCCAGCTGTCGTAGCTGTGAAGCACATGAACCCATGCGGTGTAGGCGTAGGTTCCACCATCGCCGAAGCTTACAACAAAGCCTACAATGCGGATCCAACCTCCATCTTTGGCGGGATCGTCGCGGCGAACCGTACGATCGACGCCGAGACCGCACAGCCGCTGAGCGAGATCTTCCTGGAGATTGTCCTGGCACCGGACTTCACCCCGGAAGCGCTGGAGATTCTGACCAAAAAGAAAAATATCCGCCTGCTCAAAATGGGCGAAATCGCTGCTTCGGCAGACCGCAAATCCCAGCATATCGTAACCATGGTCGAAGGCGGTATGGTGGTACAGGATAGCGACGTGCATTCCATTACCGAAGCAGATCTGAAAATAGTCACCGACCGTGCACCTTCTGCCGAAGAGATGAAGCAGTTGCTGTTCGGTTGGAAAGTCGTTAAGCATGTCAAGTCCAATGCGATCGTACTGGCAGCAGACGATATGACCGTAGGTGTCGGTGCAGGCCAGATGAATCGTGTCGGTGCTGCCAAGATTGCCATCGAGCAGGCAGCCGACAAAGCCAAAGGCGCGATACTCGCTTCTGACGCCTTCTTCCCGATGGGCGATACCGTTGAAGCCGCTGCGAAGGCAGGCATCACAGCTATTATCCAGCCAGGTGGTTCGGTCAAGGACGAAGAATCCATCAAAGCAGCCAATGAGCATGGAATCGCGATGGTATTCACAGGCGTACGCCACTTCAAGCACTAAGACTTTGTGTTTACTGTATCATCATGAATTCTAGAGGACTCTGGAGATGGATGATCCATGATGCGCGCATATCGCAGATCTCTCCGGCTGCATCTCAAAATCTAACCAACGAACGGAGCCAAATCTCATCAAGTTTGGCTCCGTTTTGCTAAGTTATTGTATTGTGGAGAGGAATAAGCTGTAGCGATAGGTCTATTCCGTATATGGATTGAAGCCGCCTTCTTCCGCATGATTACTATTCATCCAGCTCATTACTTTCTTAATCAAAAAGGAGCGTGACCCTTCATGGATATACTCGTTATCGGTAGCGGTGGACGTGAACATGCCATCATCTGGTCGCTGACCAAAAGTTCGCAGGTCAATCAGATCTACTGTGCGCCCGGCAATGCAGGGATTGGACAGATCGCCGAGTGTGTGCCGATTCAGGTAAGTGAATTTGAGAAGTTGGCAGACTTTGCAGCCGAGAAAAAGGTCGGCTTGGTCGTCGTTGGCCCGGACGATCCGCTCGCGGATGGAATCGTGGATGTGTTCGAGGCACGGAATATTCCGGTGTATGGTCCTCGTCAGAATGCAGCGCTAATCGAAGGCAGCAAGACCTTTATGAAAGACCTGCTGCATAAGTACAACATCCCTACAGCTGCCTACGCCAAGTTCGACGATTACGATACTGCGCTGAATTACCTGAACCGCCAGCCGGTACCGATTGTGATCAAAGCAGACGGACTGGCTGCAGGCAAAGGCGTAACTGTCGCCCGCACTATGCATGAGGCCGTCGAAGCACTACAAAATATTATGCGTGACAAAATATTCGGCGAAGCCGGCAGCCGCGTGATTATCGAGGAGTTCATGGAAGGACAGGAGATGTCGATCCTGGCCTTTGTCGATGGGGAGACCGTACGCGCTATGCCTGCCGCGCAGGATCACAAGCCTGCCCTGGATAATGATGAAGGACCGAATACCGGCGGAATGGGTACCTATTCCCCGCTGCCACATATTGATCCAGCTATTATTGAGGAAGCGATCGAGACTATCGTTATTCCCACAGCCACGGCGATGGTCGCAGAAGGTCGTCCGTTCCAGGGCGTGCTGTTCGCCGGTCTGATGATTACTCCGGATGGTAAACCCAAGACGGTAGAATTCAATGCCCGCTTCGGCGATCCGGAGACCCAGGTCGTCCTGCCGCGTCTGCAGACTGATCTGCTGGATATTTTCCTGGCAACGGTCAATGGTACACTGGCTGACGTAGATATCCAGTGGAGCGACGAAGCCGCTGTCTGCGTCATCCTCGCTTCCGGAGGATATCCGGGTTCGTATACCAAAGGCCTGCCGATTGCAGGTCTGGAGGATATCGATCCATCGGAAGCGCTCGTCTTCCACGCCGGTACCGGCAAGAACGAGAACGGAGATTTCGTAACCAACGGCGGCCGTGTGCTGGGTGTTGTGGGGCTAGGGGCGGATATTGCTTCGGCTCGGGCTCAAGCGTATGAGCAGGCGGCGAAGATTGCATTTACCGGCAAGCATCAGCGCAGCGATATTGCAGCCAAGGCGCTAGTATAATATGGATCGTAATTAACATATAAATTTTTAGTCAGGCCACTCTTTGGAGTGGCTTTTTGTATTAAAATTTAATAGATAGCAGAACATCTGCATGAAATCCAGATTGATCCCATATTCTTTGGACGTGGATGATGATTTCGATTGAAGCATCAGGTATAAAATTATTTTATAGCTAATAACAAAATAGATCTGAGTAGAGGAATCGATATGATGAATAAAAAATCAGAAGAATTCTTGAGGAAAATGTTAGATTTCTTACCGTCAACTAATGATGCGTATAGAAAATCAATCGCAGATCACGGTGAGGTTCTAGAAACTGTAATAATTGAGAGTATCTTCATGCCCGAAGTGATTAAACTATTGAGCGAGGAAAAAAACATCAATCTGTTAGAAAGTATTTTTAAATATTTTGAGGAAGTATCTAATGACGAAGATGCTTACTTGATGAACGTATTTTCAGTTACGGTTTTGGAAATACTCGGAAATGACAGATCAATTCTAGAGACTGCACAGAAATACATGGGACCTAAAACGATAGAACTTCAGATAGAAGCTGATAGAGGTTTAGGTAGAATATAGTCAGCACAGACTCATAAGATATTCACGGTTATCCATTATGGATAACCGTTTGTTTTATTCCGAGGCAGAGGGAGCTAGTACTGTAGCTGATATAGTAGCTGCGAGCGGAGGAACACTTCTCAGCCTCTTCCGAGGTAGTAAGGTAGCTGGTAAATGAGCCGTAAAAGAGACCATTGAAGGCGGAGCTTGGTGGATTAGTAAGATTGGGAGGTCGCATGCGAATGATGTAATTGGAGCTGTACCTAAGTTGACTCGTCCTACAGCTGGGGACAATATGGGATCGATGTTGTCTAAGGGGACGGATGAAGCTCCGAAAAGAAATTATGAGCCTAGCCCTAAACATGACCCTCAAAGTGGATGGGGAAGTCCTAATCCAATACCGGATGCGAAAACTGGACAAGAGTTACTTGACAGCGCGTATTCATCTTCAAAGAACAAACAACTTTATAACATCTATGAAGACAAGTTAATTAAGTTTCAACCTGATGGTGAAACCGGATAGCATCCTTATGAGGTTATTAATCCTTCCAAAGAAGTACCTACAAATGTATTAAGGCAAATGGTTAACGATAGTAAAATTTCTAAAGTGGACTATAACAAGATGATAAAAAACAACAAGTGAGGTGAATAAGTTTGAAGGTGTTTGGTGACTGTAATATTTTCTCGGTAAAGTATGAATTTACAATGAATCGTTTTAATGAAAAAGGATTACTTGCTGATACTTGGGGAATGTTTGAACTTTGGGTAAATGGAAAAGAACTTTGTAGATTTTCTAAAAATGACCAAGAACAAACTTATGAGTGGAACTTAATTCATGTAGTAGAATGGATGTGTGAGAACCTACCCAGTATCTTACATGAGGAAGAGTTTCCACTACCTGTCAAAGGCAATACCACGCTTGAACTACTGACAAGTAGTCTAGATTTTGATTCAGAGAACGATGATGAATTTGATGAGTGGTTTGGCACAAAACAAGGCTGGGAGTTCAAACATTCTTGGTTTTCTAGTAGGGGAGGATCTTACCTTCCTGAGATTTACTTTAGAAGGGATGGTAGTCAAATAGAGATATCTTGGAATAACGAAGGTTTATACAATAATGGTATTTCATTTCTTTTTATGACTGGTGTAGAATACGTTCCAATTCAAGTCTTTGAATCAGTTCTAAAGAATTTTATTCAAGATTTTAGGCAGATGCTCAGATTAAAAACTGAGTACACTGATGAATATGAAAAATTCTCGGAAAAAGTATTAAAAAAACAATAATTCTCTCTATCTTCACCTTGATTGGCTTCGTGCCTTTCAAGGTTTTTTCTTTTATAGGGGATTACCTAGTAACGAATGAACTCATCATTCAACCAATAATACATATAATTCATGTAAAATGCCACAATGCGAGTTAGCCGCCCGTGTTATGGCGTTTTTTTTGTTCTTGGCACTATCGCAGGGGCTATTTGGAATAGCCCCCACCCAGTATCGAATTTGGTGAATTAGACACACTTTTTGAAACAGACAATATGTTGGATGACGGTGATGTAAATTATACTGAATATCATCCAGTTACATTTTAAGTAAATGATATTTTAGTGCATTCTACTAGTAAACAAAATAATTTATATAATTGGTTAGTACACAAGAAAGATACATTAATTGAAATTTCACTTTAGGATGATCCGCCAGGTGTAGTATTTTTATCAGATGGACAAAATGTATGGAAAAGGGAGAGTAAAGGTTAACTGTTCACTGGCTCATGTCAAATGAGCAGAAGTGCTAGACTGGGAACTTATGATAAAAAATCAACTCGGATAGGAGATTCAATAGAATATGTATTATTGGCAAGTTAGGAAATACCCTCCTTCTTCAAACAAGGACAAGAATAAGCCTAAAATTCCAACATGGTCTTCAATTATCGACATTGGAAAAATATATGATGGCAAAATCTTTACTCCTGAAGATTATTTATTGATAGAAGATAAGTATATAAAAGCTGCTAAAATATATATGGATTATATGCATATTCCTAGTGTGGAAATGTGTGTAATGCATAAGGTAAGAGAGGATATATTTATAAAGCAGATAGTCGAATACCCAGATTGCTATCCTAAAGAGATTATCGACTTACATTATCGTCTAAAAGAAAATAGCTTGATTTCTGGTCTGGAGTTCGAATATGCTTCTAAATTAGCGTTAAGAGAGGATATTGTTTGCCAATTCCGGTATAAAGATAAATTTTTTCTGAACCATTCTTATGATTATTATATGGATATAGGTAGTTCGGCTGTATGCGAAGCAGCTATCAATCAAATTAGGGACTTAGGGTTGTATATAGATCTTTGGGAACACCCTTACGAGGGGAATGTATGGGAACAAATTTCGGAATGATGTGAAGATTAAAACTTGAAAATTATATGGTCAAGCTTCTATGGATGGACACTCGAAAAACAAATTAAGAAATAAGCTGATGTTGATATTTGACTGGCGTCAGCTTATTTAATTTTTGCCTTGAACCTTTAATATTATGAATATGGATATACATGTATTTATTCAAACTTACGAACATGGCAACATAATGATAAGGGTGACTTGGTTTTATGGCGGATGAGATCCCCTTTATAGAGAAAGTTATAAGGATGTAATGACATAATACCATTGAAGATTTTGATAATGAGTTTGGAGTGCTTGTTTTATTCCAGGGCAGGATTAAACACAAACAGAATAAGTTCCTCATCCTATTTGTTCCTATAGTTGAAGACAAATAATTTAGTATTACCCAGCCTTGAATCTAATAATTATGAAGAAGGATCAGGTACAAGGGTTGTACCCGGTGAACTCTTTACGGGTTAGGATAAAGGAGGAGTTAACCCGTGATAATTATGGAAAAATATTCTTTTGAAGAAGGGAGAATTTCAAGGATCGTAGCTGATGAAAGTGCTCTTACCATTACTATCAAACAGTGGAACAATAAAGAGCTTATATTAATTGTAAACGATTATATGCGTGTATACGATTATAATTGTATAGGTAGAGAAATTAGCGAATACAAAATTTTAGTTGATTCTACTTTGCTGGAAGAAGAAAAAAAAGAAATGAAATTGATGGGCTATTCTGAAAAAGAATATATTAATTTAATACACCTGCAATTTCTAAGTTATGATGAGTTGTTATTTCTTGATCTAATTGCTAATAAGGACTCTATTGCTATAATTTAGCTTTATTGAAGGGAAATATAAACAAAGAACGCTCAAATTTTTATTTTCTGAGCGTTCTTTTGTTGTGATAAGGAACATTGATATAAAAGTATACTGATTATTTATAAGATTCTGATCAAAGGTTCCTACCGTATGCCGTACTCTCCCAAGTACTAATGGAGATCGACAATGCCGGAGCGCTGCAAGCCTGGTATGTGTATAGTATGGGACTGATCAGGCGCGAAGATGCCGCCGGTAACTACCAGACGTATCACTATGATTTGCGCGGCAGCACGATTGCCCTGACCGATACGAATGGTCTGTACCAGATACTTGCCCGATACTACAATCCGGAGATCAAGCGATTTGTGAACCGGGATGTGCTGACCGGCAGTATTGATAATGGACTGACGATGAACCGGTATGCATATGTAAATGGCAATCCGGTGTCGTATATTGATCCGTTTGGCTTGAGTGCAGATGGAGCTGACTGGACGCGAACCGCGTTTAGTGTTGGAGCGGATGCGATTCCATTTGTAGGTACGGTAAAAGGGTTACAAGATATTTACTGGTGTGGATCTGATTACAGGAGAACAACTATCAGTTTCCGACCGAGTAGCGACAGGGTTTGGAACAGCTCTAAGTGGACTTCCTTTCGGTAAGGTAGCTGGCAAATGGGCCGTGAAGGAGACCATTGAAGGCGGATCTTGGTTGATTAGTAAGATTGAGAAGTCGCATGCGGATGATGTGATTGGAGCTACCCCTAAGTTGACTCGTCCTACAGCTGGGGACAATATGGGATCGATGTTGTCTAAGGGTAAGGGTAATACTCTGAAGAATTTTAATGGACTAGATGATATTTTGAACGACCCTAGTAAGTTAAAAGGGGTAAAGCCTGAAGAACTTTATAAGCACCTAAAAGATAACGGGTATAATCCTACACCACTAAATAAGATTCGAAACTATTCAGGAGTACCTTTTGAAGAAGGTGGAGGATTTAAAGTTAATTGGGGCGGTGATAGAATATTGCAATATCATCCAGGAAGTAGTTATGATGGGGATGTTCCATACTATAAAATCTCTTCAGGAAGCACTGGGACACAGAGATTTAACATGGACGGAAATTTTATTAAATAAAACTTAGAGGTGCGTTATGGAGTCAATCGAAAATAAAATTATAGCGCTACTTATGGAATTAAATTATAAGAAGGGAAAAATCAACGATTACGAGGTTTACGAATCAGAGGGGAAATATCTCAAATTAACTTTTCTAAACTTATTAGATTCCTACGTTATTGAATATGCTGATAGTTATGACGAAGCAAAAAAGAATCTATTTGAAGACGGTGATTTATATCCTGTCTCAATGGATGAAGACGTATTAATATGCAAGATGCGTGATGAGATAATAAACTCATAATTACTACTGGTGTCTAAATGACCTTGATTGGCTTCGTGCCTTTCAAGGTTCTTTTTTTTGGTGGGGCTACCTCAGTGTCGAATGAACTCATCATTCAACCAATAACACATCTAACCCTTGTAATACCTGTATAAAGATTTCTTGAAATTGTTGTGCGTACGTCAATGCTTTACTTTTATACCCTAAATAACGCTATGCCGATACACCAAATAGGTCGATTATGGTCAAGAAATAGCAAATTGTACGTGAAATGTAGTCCTCTCTAAAATTTAAGCTGCAATTATTTGCTGAAAGAAATGATCACATTCACTTGTATAATGATTACAATAAAAACTCTCAAACAAAATATACTGTATGGGATTGATTGAATAAAGCAGCCTATAATGCGTAAGATGGGCATATTCCTACTAAAAAGTGAGAGGTGAATAATATGAAAAAACCGGAACTTTTTCAAGATATGATAGATAGCCATAAGTATTGGGATATGCTTCTTGAAAATCTAATTATTGCGGAGGAATTTAAACGTATACAATTTTCTTACACAAATGATAAGAGGTATACATATGTTTTTGAAAATTGTTATAAAGTTATATTTGATCATTGTTTACAGTATAATCGCAAGTCGAAAACAGAAGAATCGCCACCCTGTTTTTTGAGGGATATTAATTTAAAAACAATAGATCAAGGAGTACATGGATCTTTGTATGTAATTGTAGTAGATGCTTATCCAATTAAATTGGAAATTTGGTGCGAGAAACTTATTTTTCAAGAAGATGATTGAGGGAGTTATATGAACATGGAATTATATAAAGAAGTGAAAAAAGTTAGGGAGAAAGATCAATTTACAGAATTTATTAGTTTGTTAGTTAAGGATTTTAAATCAAATCCTGATGAATGGGAAAAAGACAATGCCCAACTAAAAAAGGTGCCTTCTTGTATGGGAACTTTACGAATTAGGATAAGTGCATCATACAATTGGATTTCATAAGGTGGAATAAACAGATACATAAAGGAGACAGAATTATGGAATTTCTTGAGTGGTATTTGATTTAAAGACGGTTTATTTAGATAAGCTACTTTTTAAAGAGTTCAATCTTACAGAAGATAAAATTAAGTCTTCTCACTTTTACGATACCGATTTAGAACAGGATAAGGAATTTTATGAAATAACTAGTTTCTCTGATTTTTTTACCAAACCAGGAACAGGTACTGTGCTTGTAAAGGAAATTCAATTAGGTACGATGTTAACAGAAGTTTTAATATTAATTTCATTTGACGAAGAATCAGGTATTGTGGAGATTAACTTTTCAGAGTCAGAATTGATTGAGGACAACCGTCTGGATAAAGAGAAGTGTTTGAAATTATTAGAATATTTCTTATCTTTGATGGAGCATTACGATCTAAAGTCTGTTCGATTCGGATATGAACCTGCAGTAGATGATGATACTTGTTTGATCGAACTTAAACCAGATGTAACTCAAATTAAAGATCTGGTCGACCGATTGTAATTTTATCTCAACAGGATTTTATTTAATGCTTATAGGTTACTTTATATGAAATACATCCATCATTCACCTAATCTCAAAACTCTCACTAATGGAATTCTCAGAATGAATAGCGGAGGAGTACGCATGAATATAGATACTTTTATCCAAGAATACGATCTGCATGATAGCTTAATAGAGAATATTCAAATGAATGGTGATCAATTAGTTCTTGATATTGATCTCTGTAATTGGAGACAAAAAAGGTATATTCCTGAAGAATCAGAAATGCGAAATATCAAAGTTGTTTTTGATAACGTGCAAAATTATCAGTTCGAGAAAGCAGAACATCAGCTGGATTCTGATTCTATTTTGCATATTAGCTGTTCTGGAGTACCATCCACAACATGGAAGAAGATTAAGCTTGTTTTTGAGAATAATGGAATTGTAAAGATAATGACTTTTGAGAGCGATAGAGTAATCGTCAAAGATTGTTAATCAACTATACCTACTCTCAAAGGGGACTTAAAAAGCTATTGGTTAAAGACGATTACCTTACACTGTCTTATCAGTTCCCCATAATGTATCAGCAAGGAGACTCACACCATGTATGAAGAGCAATTTGATCATGTCCTGCATCTATTGAATTACAACGAAAAGGTAAAACTGACTTTTGCACTTCGCAAGCTGGATCATTTTGAAGAGGGCGAACATATATATAATTTTGCGCCTTCTTTTCAGGAAGTAATCATTATGATATTGAACCGTATGGCACCTGATAATGATCTGGATCTTTGTAATTGGTATGATAGGGAACGGGAAAGTGATGATAGATTGATACATACATCTCGTACACTATATGCTATCAAAAACAAGCTATTGGATGAGTTCATTGTGAATGAATTAAATTTGGATAGGAGTAAAGTCGGCGAAGAGCTGGAGCAGCGATTTATTCGTTCGTTGAACGATTTCAATTATACACAGGAAGAATATGCAAAAGTACCTATTGCCCAGGCTCAGCAGGAATCGCGGCAGGCCGTCTGTCTATTTGCAGATTTACTGGCGTATATAGAACATACTCGGCAGCAATTATTCGAAGCATATGAATATCAGCTCGCTCAGAATATTCTGCCGGCACGATTGGCCGATATACTGCGCTCCACCAGAAAACTGCCACCGCAATCCAGCCTGCAAGCTGTTGTCCTCGAACGGGTACGGGTTACCAGCCTGACTATACATGAGTTGACGTTTACTATAACTGGAAGACTAACATTTGATCGTCATGCTGCTCAGGCAGAAGACTCTGCAGGCGTAACATGGTACAAATTCAGACTCACTACACATGACAGCTCCGATTATCCGGATACAGATGTTACTAATATTCCCCGATTGGAATGGCTCGGACGTAAAGTACATACAGCACATGATGAATTACCAAAACAATGACTATCCTGTTCCTTATTCCATCTGCAAGCCGACGCGCCTGATCGCTGTTTCTAGACTTCTAACCTAACCGACAAATCGTCATATCCGATAATCTGCTCCCCTTTCCAGTGCACCAATACTCCGTTTGGACGACAAATATCCAGCGTTCCTTCTGCGAATCGTACCGACCAGTACAGGTCATCCCAGAATGTCACTTCCGGATGGGTGATGAAGGTGGATTCCTCACCGTCAGGGCAGCCGAATTCAGCGATGAGGAACTGCCGGGCATGCTGGCAGTAGCGATCCAGATGATGCAGCTTGTCCCGAATAAAGCCGTAAGGCAGATGCTCGGTGGAATGTTCCTGATTCACTTGAATAGAGAAAAAAACACCTTCCGGATGCCCTTCGTACAGTGTGCCCTGAGCCAGCGCCGGGCCCCAGTCCGGTTGATGGATAATTAACGTTCCCAAAGGTGTGGATATACTGTCTGTCATAACAATAACCTCCCTTACCAAAGTGGGTATTCGGCTAAAATAACCGTCTTGATCCTATAAATTCTACTAATTTTATTTTAACACGCCAGCCCGCTGGTGAAGCGGACTAAACCCATTTAGCTGATGGGTTTGAAATAGATAAATGAATCTTTCTGGATGTTTGCAAACAGCTGGAAGAGGTTAAAACAATTTTCGTAAGCCTCTTAGCTATATGCTAATAACAATCTCAAAAGTGATCTTTATCGATCTTTTATGCGAAACTGGAATCATACGGCCTGTTATATATCCGACTAAAATTACAGTATAGTATAGGTTGAGCATGAGCCCGCAGCTACATAGAGATTTATCACCATCGAGAAAGGGATTGGCCTGGAAGGGAGGTGAAAGCCTCAGCAGACTGGTTGGATGTAAATTTATTCACCAAATTGATTTGTACTTTTCTGGAGACGAAAGGAAGAGAGGGAAACCATGATAAATTCTAAATATTACACTTTATTGCTAACAGGAGCATTGCTTACTACCACAGCAGGCGGATACGCAAGTGCAGCACCCCTGAGCGACGTTGCTGCACAGGGTGGAGGAACGATTACTACTCAGGACACCTCTGACACTACGGTTGATTATTACACGCTGACCAAAGACAGCGGTGCCTTTAGAGCTGCACAGTTCAATTCGTCCGGAGACAGCTATGTAGGTCTGGATGTACAACAGGATGGCCGGATGATCGTATCGATCGAGAAATACAACTTCAAGACGCGCAAGTGGGATCCGGTTCAGGTCAAGCTGATTGAAGGCTCCAAAAGTGTCTATTACCGCGTACCGACCGATGTCATTCACATCCCGCCTGTACCCTATCGGGTGATGCTATCGACAACAGGCAAAGCGGACGTTACCATTGAGACGACCTACACGTGGGAAAGTGACAGCGACCCTAGATAAAGAGCGAATGTACTCAAGTAACGATTGACCCGGACAACGGGGATCGTCGTCAAACGCATCTTATAACTATGCGCACGTCTACTAACAACTTAAATAGTAAATGGGGAAAATAACAGCAATTAGTACGATAATGATGAGTAGAGTCAAAAAGCAAGCAGAGCAGCAAGTTAGCCTTTGGGGCAGATTAGTCTTCCGATATGCAGCATAACAGCTGTATGCTGTAATATAACGATACATGGATAGCTGATTCTCTGCTGGAATCCTGTAGATATCTATCTGCAGGGTTCCTGATACATACCGCAATTATTTTCTGACTATTATTCAGGAAAGCAGGAAACTAGAATGTTGATTTTATTTTGCAGTCATATGATGAATCCATATGCTGTCGATGATGAGTATCTGGATGAATATGAGATAGCCCGGCAGCAGGGAATCCAGACCGCGCTTATTGAGCTGGAGCAGTTGCTGGACGGCAGGACTCAACAAGCCATAGCCAGGATACCCCGATACGAGAAGGTACAGCAGGCAGTCTACCGGGGCTGGATGATGGAAGCAGAGGTATATGGTCGTCTCTACAAGGCACTGCTACAGCGTAATGTACAGCTGATTAACACCACTGAGCAGTATGCGCACTGTCATTACTTTCCCAATGCCTATGAGGTAATCAGGGAATATACACCGCGTACGATTCATGTCCCTGTAGAGGATATGGATGAGCAGCTGGATACGGTATTTGCAGCTATCAGCACTCTTGGAGACGGCCCAGCCATTGTCAAAGACTATGTAAAGTCACGCAAGCACGAGTGGGCAGAAGCCTGCTATATCCCTGAACTGGGAAACAGGGAACAGGCTTCACAGATCATTCGCCGTTTTGTAGAGCGCCAGGGGGAACAGCTGAGCGGTGGACTGGTCATTCGTGAATATTATCAGCTGGAGCATCTGACCGATCATCCGCAAAGCGGAATGCCGTTGTCCAGGGAATTCCGCCTGTTTTTCCTGGAGGGGCAGCCCATATTTGTAACCGAATACTGGGACGAAGGGAAATACGGGAATACAAGGCCTCCTTTGGAAATATTTATCGAGATCGCAGGCAGGGTAGCCAGTCGTTTTTTCACCATGGATGTGGTCAAGCAGCAGGATGGACCGTGGAGCATTATGGAGCTTGGAGATGGACAGGTGTCCGGTCTGACGCAGCAGGCGGATCTTGCGGCTTTTTATCGTAATCTACAGAATGCTCTGGAACATGAGGCGGGTAAATAGTAGCGGTGCGTATTATCGACTACAGGAATGAATGAGCCCATCACCTCATAGGATAGGATGATTCGATATGGTGGAATGCGCTATGATTATCAGAGAGGAACAGGAGGCATGTCCAATGGATCGCGAACAATTGATAGTGCTGGTTACGAAGATTCAAAATGGAGAAGGCACTGAGCAGGAGCAGGACCATCTGCTGGAGCAGCTGGAGCAGAATGTTTCGCATCCGGAGGTCATTAATCTGATTTTCTGGGATAAGCGGGAACTGACAGCCGAGCAGATTGTCGATGAAGCGCTGGCATATCAGCCCATCCGGCTGCAACCCTAGCCTATCTATATTTGGGAATTATCCCCTTGCATATTATGGATAGCCGCAGCCCTGCCGATATTATATAAGCAGGGTTTGTCCAAACCATTATTCAGGGGGATATCAAAATGAGTATTGTAGAATCCGTTATTCAGTCGATGCCGTACATACAGCAGCTGATGCGTGAAGATTGTATGCTGGTTGTCATGGATCGTGAACGTGTATTATATTCTTCACCCGCCCGGTCGTTTAGCATTGGTCTGAACAAAGGAGATATACTGCCGTCCGATCAGCAGAATTTTGGCTTTTTAAAAAGCAAAACCGAGCGCAGCTTTTTACATTTTCCCAAAGAAGTACTGGGAACGGCTGTAGATGTAGTCTACGTACCCATTCACGATGAGAAAAGACATATCGTCGCTGCTATTGCCCTGGGTATGAGTATGGATAACCGGCACCGAATGGAAGAATTGATGAAAGCGGCCGCTGATATTACCAGTCAGCTGGTGAATAATGTACATCATGTCTCTTCCCATTCCGATCAACTGTCTTCAGTATCTGATCAGGTACTTCGCAATTCCAAGGAAGCCGTACGCAAATCGTCCTCGGTTACCCAGATTACCGGGCTGATCCGTGAGATTTCCGAGCAGACTAATCTGCTGGGACTTAATGCAGCGATTGAAGCAGCTCGTGCCGGTGAGGCAGGTGCAGGCTTCAGCGTCGTTGCTCAGGAAGTGCGTAAGCTGTCGGTCGATGCCAAACAGGCAACCGGACAGATCGAAGATTCACTCAATGATATCCGCAGCGCTATCGTGCAGATGGAAGGGGATATTTCGCAGATTTCCTCTTCATCGACGCAGCAAGCCCAACTGGTTGTGAACTTCCAGGAAGCCCTGCAGAATATGTCTACGATCTCGGCAGAGATTCAGCAGCTGTTCAATACCCTTTTATCCTACGAAAAATAATTAAAATAAATCTTTTGTGCATTTTATAAGAGACCGAATATTCGCTACCAGAGGAACGGTCTCTTTTTTATCCTGTTTTAGGTTATGATAGGGAGTAGAATGGTCATTACAGAAAGGCAGTGCAATCATGGCAAAAGTAACGATGGCTGATGTGGCCCGTGAGGCAGGTGTATCCAAAAGCACCATCTCCCAGTACCTCAACGGGCGTTATGAATATATGAGTGCTGCTACACGAGCGCGGATTGAAGCTTCAATTGAAGCGCTGGATTACCGGCCGAATATACTGGCGCGTGGACTCAAGCAAAAGCGTACCTTTACGATCGGCGTAATTGTAGCGAATATGCTGCACCACTTCTCGATTGAGATCTGCCGTGGTATCGAGAGCTACTGCCGGGAGCAGGGAATCAGTGTAATCCTCTGCAATACCGATGAAGACCAGAGCCGCGAACAGAATGATCTGGAAATGCTTCGTTCCAAGCAGGTAGATGGCGTTATCGCTTTTCCATCCGGTCCGCTCACACCGGTCTACCGCAAGCTGGTCGACGAGAAATTCCCGCTGGTCTTTATCGACCGCAAGCTGGAAGATGTACCGGTCAATCGTGTCGTTGTGGAAAATGAACAGGCTGCCCACGAAGCTACCACTCATCTGATCGAAGCCGGATACCAACAGATAGCGATGTTGACCGCGCCATTATCGATTTCAACCCGGCTGGAGCGTGTGGAAGGCTATAAGAGAGCGATGCAGGAGTACTTGCCCCACATGCAGCCGCTGGTCATCTCCGAAGACGTCAAGCAGCTTCGGCAGCGACTGGAGGAGCTGGAGCAGCAGGATGCTTTGCCGGAAGCGATTATCGCCGGTAACGATCTGGTACTGCTGGAAGCGCTGGCATTTCTCAAGGAACGAAGACTGCAGATTCCACAGGATGTGGCGCTGATCGTATTCGACAATATTCCGTTCGCAGAGTTGCTCACACCGACACTGTCGACAATTGTACAGCCTGCTCACGAGATGGGCAGAGAAGCGGCTGCGATGCTGCTGGCTGATATTGAAGCCGAGAGCCGTGGACAGGAATGGCCGCCTGTTCAGGAAAAGCAGTTCTCCTGCCGCCTGATGATTCGGGAATCGTCGGGTCCTGCTGTACAGAAGTAACTGGACGGATAGCATAAGCATAGAGAACGTAGGAGACAACCGATGTTGGTCAAGTACCTCTCTATGAGCATAAATACAGCTTATATTAGAGAAATATCGTAAAAATAGAATCTACGTATAAATAGAAACAAAACGAAATAGTATGATGGACCCAACGCAGCAGCTCCTCAGTGGGAGGCTGCGTTTTTGTGTAGGGCAGATCTGCTTGGAATCATTTTCGTTCATCCAATAGTGGGTGATACGGTAGAGTGCCTAACGAAAGCCGACTACATACAGACTATTTAGCCAGATTAGATAACGCTTTCAAAAAAAGGTTGTATTTGCGAAATGACAGGTTTATACTGTGTTTATAAATCGATTTACTAAATCGGTTTATGTAAGCGATTAACTGTTTATATGTATAGCAGAACGATAATCGATAAAGTACAAAATAATAATTGATTTATATAGCAGATCATCTGACAAGTTGTCATTAAAAAGCAGTGGCAGTGATTTAAGGAAAACAGTGATGTAAGAAGAATAGCGATCCAAAGAGAGAGGAAGGAGCATGCATCATGAGACAAATCATCATTCCTGCATCGGTATTTCACGAAGTGGTCGCTGGACAGCAGACCCAGATAGAAGCAGTATTCAGAACTGCGAAGCTGGGAGCAGAGGGGATCGAGATCCGCAGAGAGCTGTTCACACATACCGATCCTATCGCAGAACAGCTGCAGCAATGCAGGCAGGCGATACAGAGTGCAGGCCTGCAGACGACGGTCTACTCGGTTCCGATGCAGCTCTGGCAGGAAGATCATCAGCTGGATATCGATATACTCTCTCTGGCACTGAGCGAAGCTGAGCAGCTTGGAGCCGATCAGGTGAAGCTTTCACTTGGACATTACGATACAGATCTATCGCCGCTGGATCATTTGGAATCATTTATGAAAGCGTATTATTTATCATTAAATACAAGTGAGCAGCAGAAAGGGCATACCGTTCAGCTATTGATCGAAAATGATCAAACCACTTACGGTGGTGATCCAAAGCGGCTACTGGCCTTTTTCCGGGAGATAGAGAAATGGCAGCTTATCGATCATGTTCCGCCTGTGCGAATGACATGGGATACAGGTAACTGGCTATATGCCGGTTATGAAGAGGCAGCACTGCAGACAGTAGCAGATATGTCGCCCTATGTATCCTATATTCATGCCAAGCATTCGATCGTGCAGGGAAATGAATATACGATCCTGCCGCTGCCAGAGGAACAGCAGGCATTGTGGAGACAGCTGATTCGTCAGCTGCCCCGGACAGCAAATCGGGCGATAGAATTTACATTGACAGACGATTCGGCGATCTCATATTACTGCAGCCTGCTGGCTGACCAACAAGGAGGAACATCAATGCCACGATCAAGACAGCCTATTTATGTACAGAGCGAGCATAAAGCAGATTATCCGTATCTGGATGTAGTAACATTTGGCGAAGCAATGACGATGTTTGTAGCGGAACAATCCGCACCGCTGCATGAGGTGAGTCTATTCAGCCGCAGGTTGGCAGGAGCAGAAGCCAATGCAGCGATCGGATTTGCCAGGCTGGGCTTGCGCTCTGGCTGGGCAAGCCGCGTAGGCAGCGATGTATTTGGCAGCTTTGTCCGTGAGAAGCTGGCAGAAGAAGGCGTCAATCTGGAACATGTGCTGACTGATGCACGGTATCCGACCGGGTTCCAGCTCAAGTCAAAGGTGACATCGGGTGATCCGGAGGTGCAATACTTCCGTAGAGGGTCGGCAGCGAGCCGCATGAACCGGGACGAGATGGACCGGGAATATTTCACCTCGGCACGCCATCTGCATATGACTGGTATTCCTCTTGCGCTGTCAGCTGCCAATCGTGAGTTTGCCCGCGCCGTTATTATGGAGATGAAGCAGGCGGGACGAACCATTTCCTTTGACCCGAATCTGCGCCCGCAGCTATGGGAAAGTCAGCAGCAGATGGTAAGCGTTATCAATGAATTTGCCGCTTATGCCGATGTGGTTCTGCCAGGTATCGAGGAAGGTGCTATTCTGACCGGCTCCCGAGATCCGCAGCAGATCGCCCGGTTCTATCTGGATCTTGGAGTGAAGCTGGTAGTAGTGAAGCTCGGACCATCCGGCGCTGCCTATTACACCCAGGATCAAGCTGGCAACGTACCGGGATTCATAGTCTCCGAAGTGATCGATACGGTAGGAGCAGGTGATGGATTTGCTGTAGGCATCGTCAGCGGATGGTTGGCAGGTCTACCGATCGAGGAGGTCGTCAGCCGTGGCTGTGCGATTGGAGCACTGGCAGTACAGTCGGTTGGTGACCACGAAGGTTATCCTACGGAAGCACAGCTGCAGCACTATATGAAGCAGGGCAAGCGTACAGAAGTACCCGCAGTCTTATCGGTCATGTCCCCATCCCTGAAAGGAGTGAATTGATATGAAACGTAATTCGTCTACCGGCGCTAATGGTGCATCCGTACCGCAGGCAACTCCGCTTCCGGCATCACGCTGGCTGCGTCTGATTCCGATTATTTTTATCACGTATAGTCTGGCCTATCTGGATCGTGCCAATTACAGCTTTGGTGCTGCATCCGGAATGGCGCATGATCTGAATATATCGGCGGCGATGTCATCACTCTTGGGGGCGCTGTTCTTCCTCGGGTACTTCTTTTTCCAGATTCCCGGTGCGCATTATGCAGAGAAACGCAGTGCCCGCAAGCTGGTATTCTGGTCTCTGATCCTGTGGGGTGGACTTGCGGCGGCGACCGGTATGGTAACCAATGTACATGTGCTGATCGTGATCCGTTTTGCTCTGGGGGTGGTAGAGAGCGCAGTAATGCCGGCGATGCTGGTCTTCAACGCCCACTGGTTTACGAACAAGGAGCGTTCCCGTGCCAATACGTTCCTGATTCTCGGTAACCCGGCTACCGTATTATGGATGTCGATTGTCTCCGGTTATCTGGTATCGGCTGTCGGCTGGCGCTGGATGTTCATTATTGAGGGGATGCCTGCGATTATCTGGGCCTTTATCTGGTGGAAAATGGTGCAGGACAAACCATCCGAAGCCAAATGGCTAACCGAAGCGGAGAAAGCTGCTCTGGAGACCGAACTGAACAATGAGCAGGCCGGTATGAAACAGGTGAAGAATTACCGTGAAGCATTCCGTTCGCCGACCGTAATCAAGCTGTGTCTGCAGTATTTCTTCTGGAGTATCGGGGTATACGGATTCGTTATGTGGCTGCCGTCGATTATCTCCAAGGCGCCCAATATGAATATGGTATCGACCGGATGGTTATCGGCTGTACCATATCTGCTCGCTGTCATTCTGATGCTGGTCACGTCCTACTTTTCGGATAAAATGCAGATTCGTAAAGGGTTTGTGTGGCCGTTTCTGCTGATTGGAGCACTGGCTTTTTACGGTTCGTATCTGGTCGGACCGAATCATTTCTGGATTTCCTTTACCCTGCTGGTAATCGCAGGTGGTGCCATGTATGCACCGTATGGACCGTTTTTCGCTATTGTACCGGAAGTGCTGCCGCGCAATGTAGCCGGCGGAGCGATGGCGCTGGTGAACAGCCTTGGCGCACTGGGTTCTTTTGCCGGATCGTATATTGTCGGTTATCTGAATGATCTGACTGGTGGATTCGATGCTTCGTATATGTTCATGGCGGGTTCGCTGCTGCTCTCTGCGATTCTCACGCTGACGGTAGGCAGGGATCGCAAGCGATCTACAACGAACGGATCTCATACCGATGGAAAAAAGAACTGGAAGCATAAAGTGAGAACGACGCAGCTCTAACGCTCTCATCCGGATCTGTGTAATCTCGTTTATCAGGTCGATCGCAACCTGGATATAGCGCTCAGATTAGCTGCCACATACAGAACATAACCAGGGATAGTTGTACAATTCATACGGCAGTTGGTCTGCGAGCAGTCCGCTGTAACAGGAGAGGTGGAATAGGCAATGAATAGTGAGAACATTGGTCAGCCAAAGCTGAATGATAGCGATATCCATCATCATACGGATATCGCTGTCAATAACGATGTAAATACTGACGCTCCATCCGCAGTTCATACGCTGGATCAAGCACCCGTACGTATCCAGCTGGCACTGGACCGGATGACCATCGAGCAAGCCATCGATATGGCCGGGCAGGTACAGGAGGATGTGGAGTGGATCGAAGTCGGTACTTCTCTGATCAAGGAATTCGGTATGGACAGTGTCCGCCGCATGAAAGAAGCTTTCCCCCATAAGGTGATCGTAGCGGATATCAAAACCAACGATAACGCCAAATACGAATTTGAACTGTGCTTCCGTGCTGGAGCTGACGTAGCGACCGTGATGGCATCTGCACCGGATGCTACGCTGGATCTGTGTATGCAGACCGCGAAATCCTATGGCGGCATCGTTATGATCGATCTGCTCAATGTCACGCCGCAGCGAGCAGAAGAGCTGCGGCGCTATACCGAAGCGGTACTGTGCAAGCATGTGAGCAAGGACCAGCAGGAGCATGATGGACAGGCACTAGGTAGAAAATCCATGCCCGATCTACAGCTGCAGGATACTCACTCTAACGATCCCGATTCCACGCGGAGAGCCCACCCGTCTATTGCCGCAGCCGGTGGAATTACACTGGATACACTGCCGTCCATTTTGCAGGATCGACCTGCAGTTGTGATCGTAGGGTCTGCCATTACCCAAGCAGCTCACCCTGCCGCAGCTGCCCGGGAGATTCGTAGCCGCATAACTGAAGTGATGCAAACCACGCAGAAAGGAGCTTACCATGTCTAACTCTATATCATTGACCAAAGCACAGCGTATTCTGGAGGAAATCCAGCAGGTCGTCAGCCGGGTACCGGAGGAGGCAGTCACCGGACTGGCCGACATACTGGCAAAAGGAAACCGGATCTTCGTAACCGGAGAAGGACGTTCCGGCTTTATGGCCAAATCATTTGCTATGCGCCTCATGCATCTGGGCGCTAACTCGTACGTGATTGGAGAGACGGTTACGCCAGCGCTGGCAGCCGGCGATATCCTCATCGCCGTATCCGGCTCGGGAACGACCAAGGCAGCGGTATGGACTGCAGAGAAAGCCCGAGAGCTGGGCTGCACCATTGTGGCGGTAACTACCGACGATTCATCGCCGCTGGGACAGCTCGCGGATCAGCTGCTGCATATCCCAGCGGCTACCAAATACCGCCGGGAAGGCGAAGCAACCAGCATTCAGCCGCTTGGCTCGCTCTTCGACCAGTGTACCCATATTCTGCTCGATGCAGTCTGTCTGAGCTATGGAGAGCTGCAGCATGTAGAGCATGGGGCAGCATTGGCCAAACACAGTAATGTGGAATAAATGCTAAGAAAAGATCACTAAGGGAAGTACAGTTTTTTACAGATACAGATACAGATACAGATACAGATACAGATACAGATACAGATACAGATACAGATACAGATACAGGTGAGGAGTGTAAAAAATGATATCGGATCGGCATATGATCCGCTTATCGGCTTATCAGAAGCGTCCTAGAACCTGAAAAAAGCAGCTTCCGGAGATGGTTCTCCAGAAGCTGCTTTTTGCTATATACCCAAAGAAATAAGCGAATGAATGAAAAGGTAGATAGGCTATAGGAAAAGGAATTACAGCACTTTCTCCAGGAAGCTGATCGTACGCTCATGCTGGGGACTACCGAATACCTGCTCCGGTTCGCCTTCTTCCACGATATAACCGCCGTCCATAAAGACAACACGGTCAGCTACTTCACGGGCAAAGCCCATTTCGTGGGTAACGATCATCATCGTCATGCCTTCGCTGGCAAGGTCTTTCATAACGCCGAGTACCTCACCGACCATCTCCGGATCAAGCGCGGAGGTAGGCTCGTCAAACAGCATCACATCCGGGTTCATTGCCAGTGCGCGCGCAATCGCTACACGTTGCTTCTGACCACCGGACAGGCTGCCCGGGAACGCATCCGCTTTGTCAGCCAGACCGACACGGTCCAGAAGTTTGAGAGCAGTTTCTCGTGCTTCTTTTTCGGATTGCTTTTTGAGTTCAACCGGAGCGAAAGTGATATTTTTGAGCACGCTCATATGCGGGAACAGATTAAAGTGCTGGAACACCATACCGATATTTTCACGAACTTTGTTGATATCGGTCTTGGGATCGCTAATATTGTAATCGTCAACGATGACTTCACCGGCGGTTACTTCCTCCAGCTTATTCACACAGCGCAGCAGCGTACTTTTACCGGAACCAGATGGCCCAATAACACATACCACTTCGCCTTCGTCAATCTTCATATTAATATCCTTGAGTACTTCATTGGAGCCATAGCTCTTTTTGAGGTTAGAAATTTGAACTTTACCCACGGCGTGTTCTCCTTTCGATCGAATCCGCAATCTTGGTCAGAATAGTAATCACAATCAGATACATGATAGCGACCATTCCGTAGATGACAGTGGATTGATAGTTGTTGGCTACGATCAGCTTACCGGACTGTGTAAGCTCGATCAAACCGATTGCAGACATGATGGATGTATCTTTTAGTGTAATAACCAGCTGGTTGATAAACGATGGAATCATTACTTTGACTGCCTGTGGAATAATAACTTTGATCATGGCAGTACGGTGTGACAGACCCAGTGAACGAGCAGCTTCCAATTGTCCTTTGTCGATCGACTGGATACCACCGCGGATAATCTCAGTAACATAGGCACCGGCGTTAAGGCTAAGCGCCAGTACAGCAGCTACAATCAGCGGCATCTTGAAGCCGAGTGCACCAGGAATACCAAAGTAAATAAATAAGCCGAGTACGAGCAGCGGGATACCGCGGAAGATATCCACGAATACAGTGGCGATCGCCCGCGCTGTTTTGCTTGGGCTGACTTTCATAAAGCCGAAGATCAATCCCAGGATAAAGGCAAAGAACAGGGAAATGATCGTGTACATTAGGGTCATGCCCAGACCTTTCAGCAGGGCTGGAATCGCATCGGACACGATTTTCCATTTGCTGACTGGTGCAGATGGCGTAGTAGATTCTTCACCAGGCTTGGTGCTTCCCAGGTATTTGGAGACGATCTGATCGTATTCCCCACTTGCTTTAACATTAGCGAGTCCTTTGTTGAACATTTGCAGCAATTCCTGGTTTTCACCTTTGTTGACTGCAAAACCGTAAGGAGCACCGCTTTCCTTTTCCGTAGCAGTCTTCAGCTGCACGCCTTTTTGGATAGCGTAAGCAACCACCGGGAAATCTTCAAAGCAGGCTACCGAGTTGCCTGTCGTTACTTCTTCGTACATTTGCACGGAATCATCAAACGGTACGAGTGTGAATCCATATTTGTCCTTGATCGAATTGGCGAAGTTATAACCTTCTGTACCTGTTTTGACAGCCACACGCTGTCCACGCAAATCTTCGTAACTTTTGACTTCATTGTTGTCCTGGCGTACAGCCATAACAACACCGGATTCATAATAAGGCTCCGAGAAATCAAATGTCTGTTTGCGCTCATCGGTAATGCTCATACCGGCAATCATGCCATCGAGCTGATTGGATTGCAGGCCTTGTACAGCAGCATTAAAACCAAGCGGCCGGATTTCGTATTTGAAATTCTGATCTTTGGCAATGGCAGCCATCAGATCAAGGTCGATCCCTACATACTTGCCATCCTGCTGAAATTCGAACGGTGCAAAAGTAACATCCGTTCCAATAGAATACGTCTTGCCTTCTCCGGCTTGGGCAGTAGCCGTCTGGCTTAAGTTGCCGGCACATACCGCGAAGAAAAGAAGGAAAGCCATGGATAACCACATAAACCTAGATTTCTTCATAAAATCCTCCATTTCTGTTACTCTGATCAGACGTCGGTTACAGACGCACAGATAGAGTCCTCTGACTGAACAGAGAGTAATATTGCCTTCACATCACATGTTACATTTGATGTCTTATAGCACATGTCTTCTTATTCTACAAAAAAATTAACTAATTGACTATAGTGCTGTGAAGCTTGAACGGGTAATATTTGCGAAATTAAATAGCTGACATGACATATAACCTGCCGAAGCTGCGGTTTGAAACATATAAAATTTAGGATATCGGGTATTGTCAGTGGTGCTCGAGCAGACTTATGATAGAACATAGCAGGTCTCCGGGTAATACGGATAAAGACTGTATAATGAACGGCTTACAGTGATCAGCCCACGATATAATACCCTGTCATGTGCAGGTACATAACGGTTAACAGAAGGAAAGGGAAGAATATTAATGATGAAATTTGTAATTCTCGATGTGGATACAGGTATCGACGATTCCCTCGCGCTGGCGTATGCCGCACACTCTCCCGAGTTGGAGCTGCTCGGTATCACTACCGTATTCGGTAATATTTCCGTTGAAGAGGCGACGCGTAATACACTTGTTGTGCTGGAACAGCTGGATCAGGAGATTCCTGTATATCCGGGCGAAGCCAAACCGCTCAGCCGCGATTATACGAAGCCTTTTGCCCGTCATATTCATGGAGAGGACGGGATAGGCAACCAATACCGTCAGCCTGCGACGCGTCAACCGGAGAACAAGGGAGCTGCCGAGTTCCTTATTGAACAGATCCAGCAAAATCCTGGTCAGGTCACTGTAGTTGCTGTAGGGCCGCTGACCAATATTGCCCGCGCGATTCAGATGCAGCCGGAGATCGTGCAGCAGATTGGTCGTCTGGTCATTATGGGCGGAGCAGTAACCGTACCGGGTAATGTGACTCCTTTTGCCGAAGCGAATATTTATTCCGATCCGGATGCCGCGTCCCTGGTACTGGGTTCGGGCATGCCGATCACACTGGTTGGACTGGATGTAACGATGCGTACGCTGCTGACTGCAGATCATCTGGAAGAATGGAGACGTACCAACAGCGAGCTGGCTCTTTTCCTGGCCGATATGACCGACTTCTATATGGAAGCCTACAAAGGCGTCGTCAAAAGCGGCCGCGGCTGTGCGCTGCATGACCCGCTTGCTGTAGGTGTAGCGATTGATCCGAGTTTTGTCCGTACAGCCTCCTATGCGGTACAGGTAGAATGTACGGAGCAGGATAGTCTGGGCAAAACAACAGGGATTCACGATACGCCTGCTGCGCATATTGATGTGGCGCTGGATGTCGATGCAGATCGGTTCCTGGAGCATTTCCTGAGCCGCGTGATCTGACTGTGTTCTGCAAGTGTCTACTGAATACTATTGAAGCAGCAGTTTTAACAGAGCAACAGCCGCAGTAAAGACGCATATCTATAAAGTAACACAGATATAGATCAGTATATTCATAGAACAGTACACCCCTAAATATCAATAACGCCCTGACCAGTTGCGATCAGGGCGTTATTATTTGTTTTGTCAGTAAATATTGAGAAATTTGCGTATATCCTACAGGATGCTGGAATAGATTATTACTATATACAGATGAATATGCGTACAGATTGAGCAAGATATAATAGATAGCTGCTTCAGGTAGCCATAACCGATTTTATTTTGCCGGTTGGCTGTTCAGGATCATATCCACAAACAGCGGGATTTGTGCTTTGGTAGCGATAGGATCGTACCGGTAAAACGTATCATAATCATTGTAGAAAATATGATTCTTTTTGGCAGCCGGCAGTGAACTCCAGACTGGTGATTTTTTCAGTTTGTCCAATGCTTCGCTTTTGCCTTCAGGATCATAGAAGGTCAGGAACATATAATCTGCATCATATTCCGGCAGAGCTTCCAATGAGAGCTGGGTCGTCTGCGCATCTTTGGCGATCTTGGCAGGCATCTTCAGCTGCAGGGCATCATATACGCTCTGACCACCGCGTCCGGCGTTATCGCCAAAGATCCAGAGGGCATTTTTGTCAGTCAGTTCATACAGCCCAACTGTGGTATTGGCATCTACGACGCCTTTGAGTTTCTCGCGTCCGGCAGCAGCTTCTTTATCATAATCGGCGAGGAACTGTTTGGCTTGCTCGGTATTGCCTGTCAGATCCCCGAACAAATTGACCGTTTCGCGAATATTTTTGGCGGTACCGTATGGAATATGAACGGTTGGTGCAATTTTGGACAGTGCGTCATAGTTGTCATCGTACATCACGACGATCAGATCCGGATTGAGTTCCAGAATTTTCTCCATATTCAGCGGAGTACCCACATCTACCGTTTTGTGTTCAGCAAGTTTGTCTTTGATAAAAGGATTCTTGAACGCGGTCGGTTCGACACCGATCACATTCGCATCCACGGTTAACAGCTCACCGCCATAATAATCGGTAACGATACGCTGCGGCTTGGTTGGAATGGTGATTTTACCTTTATCCGTATCATATTCACGAGTAGTTGGAGCTGTAGCAGCTGCTTCGTCCGTCTTATTCGGAGCTGAAGTTGTACTGCCTGTAGAACTTCCGCCGCATGCGGTTATGATAACGGACAGAGCCAGTGTCAGCGCGAGCAGCAGCGCAGATTTGTGCTTGAACATAATGACCTCCTGATTCATGGGGACGCTGTCTCAATAGACAGGGCCGTATGTAAGATTGTGTTATTTTATGATAATGATAATCATTTTCATGCAGAAAGACAAGAGGTAGCCTGGAAATGGGATAAAACTAATGAATATGGAGAAGACCCGGCAGGCGAAATCGTAGTGATTATTCAAGTGATTGTAGAAGAGATATCAACAACAAAATACATTAAATGTAAAAAGTAACACTAAATTGAGATTTCCAATGATTAAATAAGAGAATAAGTCCTTTTTTATTGTGACTAACCCCTAAATACGGTATATTGAAGTATATGAACATTTTGCAGACGAACGGTATTTAACAGGACAAACAATAAGCGTTTACATCCTGTTCCGCTGCAAAATTTGACTGATGCAGCTTAGACTTTCTGCAGGTGCAATATACTGGCACCGATAAGCAGTTATTTAATTTTATGATCGATGTCCGACAGGTTCGAATACCTAAATGATAGATGTAAAATGGATAGTAAGCTCGCAGATTAGATTGATAATTTATAATAGTAAGGCCAGGTGTACTCAATGAGCAGCAAAAATCCGAGGCGACAAGACGCATTATCCGCAGCACAACGCAAAATGGAAACTCTGCGTATCCTTGAAGCGGAGGGGACCGTCCGGGTATCCGGGCTGAGCCGCCGTTTTAATGTAACCGAAGAGACGATCCGGCGTGATCTGGAACGTCTGGAACTGGAAGGAATCGTTGTACGGACCCACGGGGGAGCCGTATTTAACCGCAACCGTGAACAATATGAATCTCCGGCGATCCAGCGGGAGACCCAGAACATAGAAGAGAAGAAAGCCATCGTGGAACACGCACTTTCCCTGATCCAGCCCGGCGATGTAATCGCACTCGATGCGAGCACTACCTGTCTGCATCTGGTCAAGCAGCTGCCCAACCGGCCGCTGACCGTACTCACTTATTCCCTGGCGATTGCCAATGAACTGGTGCCCAAAACCGAGATCAATGTAATTCTGATCGGTGGTTATCTGGATCGTGATTCCATGGCGAATACAGGCATTCATGCAGAGAAAATGGTAGAAAGCTACCATGTGGACAAATTCCTGTTTTCCTGTCACGGCTTTGATCTGACCCGTGGACTGACTGAGCCATCCGAAGCACATGTGCAGCTGAAGAAGAAAATCATCGAGATCTCCGATGAACTGATCCTGCTGACGGACAGCTCCAAGTTCCGCCGCAAATCCCTTGTTCGTTTCATGGGCATGGAAGATCTTAACCGCTTCATTACCGACGATCAGCTCCCGGAAGAAGCCATTCATGAGCTGGAGGAAATGGGCGTCCAGGTAATCGTTGTAGACTAGGCATACTCTATACTGTCTCGCATATTCATGTGAGGACTGGTTGAAGGCTCCCTGTGAGGAGCCTTTTTTTGTTCTTATATTTCTGCTTCTGCATGAATGATTTACGTGAAATATGTGGTGGTGCAGGCTGTATTTTGTTTTGGGTTCTGTTTGTTCTAGGGAAAGGTTGATTAGTTTTACATAAAGTGTGAACGGGATGCATAGAGCGGCATCCGCTCCGGAAAGGAATAGGAGCACGTCCTCCGGTTAAGCCTGGAGATCCTGAATGGGATGTAGTAAAGGGGGATCTCCAGGCTTAAATGTCGTCCTTTGCTCCTATTTCCTTTCCTGTGCTCTGTGCAAGGAGTATTTGTACCGCTCGCTGTCTGATTGTGCGATTCTCTAATAAGCATTCAACTTGAATGGCGAAAGTAAAGGTACATAGGTTAAAGGTTGCAGCGACAGATTGAAGAGGCGAAAATGCGGAAGCAAGGAAGCAAGGAAGCAAGGAAGCAAGGAAGCAAGGAAGCAAGGAAGCAAGGAGATAGGTGCAAGCTAAAAAGAAGGTGAAAAAGCAATATCAACAGGACGAGAATAAGCTAAAAACACAGTAGAGAAATTTCAACGAATAAGATCGAGATTTTTGCCGTTGATGTTAAGTGTTAAATCTTGAATCTTGATCTTTAGTCTTAAACCAAATGGTATACATTCCGCTGAGCGCAGGAAAAGGAATCGTGCTGAAGCTCTCCTTTAAGATCGTCTATCCACTGCTGCAAGCAGTTGTTCAGGATAGATGATCTTAACAGAGAGCGGAAGTACGATCCTTTTACGAAGCGTCTGCTGCTCCAGCACCCTATTCTCTCGAGTAGCTCCCTCTTGTGTAAGCAGTTATTCAGGCATAGGCGGCCTTAACAGAGAACGGAAGTACGATCCTTTTACGAATGATTTGCTGCTCCAGCTCTCTATTCACTGAAGTGACTCCCTATCCACTGAATTAGCCCCCTTTTTACTCAAATAGCTCCTTATCTACCCAATCAGCTCCTTTCGCCCAAATATACAGCCTCTCTCCTGTAAAGAAGTTTGCCATTTTCATAAAGATACTTGAAAATGAATAAAGTTAGGAGTACTTTAGAAAAATGACCAATAGTGAGACCGATAAACAAACAGATAACTATTAGACTCAGGCGTCTGGAGTGAGGAGAGAATCAATGAAAGCAACGGATGAATACAATTCGCATACTGTAGGCATGGAAGATATCGTACGTGCACATCATGTGTTGAGAGATGTTATTGTGCGTACACCGCTGCAGCGGGATGCGACACTATCGGAAAAATACGGGTGTGAGATCTACCTGAAGCGTGAGGATATGCAGGTGGTACGCTCTTTTAAAATTCGCGGCTCGTACAACCGGATCCGCAGTCTTTCCCATGAGGAGCTCAGTAATGGCATTGTATGTGCCAGTGCGGGCAACCATGCGCAGGGATTTGCCTTTTCCTGCAGACATCTGAATATACGCGGCAAGGTCTATATGCCAAGCACCACACCGAATCAAAAAGTGAAAATGGTGAAAAAATTTGGCGGCGAAAATGTAGAGGTTATTCTTGTGGGCGATACGTTTGACGATGCTTATGCCCAGGCGATGAAAGTATCTACAGAACAGGGGATGAGCTTTATTCATCCGTTCGATGATCCGCATATTATCGCGGGTAACGGTACAATCGGAATGGAAATTATGGAGAGCCTGGATACACCGGCTGATTTTGTATTTGTTACGATTGGTGGAGGCGGACTGGCCGCTGGTGTCGGCAAATATATTCATACGATCAGCCCATCGACCCGCATTATCGGGGTAGAGCCGCTGGGCGCTGCATCCATGAGCGAAGCGATTGCGCGTAATGAAGTCGTTACACTTGATGAGATTGACAAGTTTATCGACGGAGCAGCTGTCAAACGGGTCGGACAGATGACCTACGATATCTGCCGCGAAGTGCTGGATGATGTGGTCAAAGTGCCAGAGGGTAAAGCTTGCTCCGCTATTCTGGATATGTATAACGAGAATGCGATTGTCGCCGAACCTGCCGGCGCGTTGCCGGTTGCTGCACTGGATATGTACCGAGAGCAGATCAAGGGCAAGACAGTGGTCTGCGTCATTAGCGGCGGTAACAATGATATTGATCGTATGCAGGAGATCAAGGAACGCTCCTTGATCTATGAAGGGCTGAAATACTACTTTACGATCAAGTTCCCGCAACGCGCGGGTGCCCTGCGTGAATTCCTGGAAAAAGTACTTGGGCCCAACGATGATATTGCCCGTTTTGAATATACCAAAAAGCACAACAAGGAGAATGGCCCGGCACTTGTCGGTATCGAGCTGAGTTCACCGGATGATTATGGCGCGCTGATCGAGCGTATGGATAGCCATAATATTCAGTATGTAGAGCTGAACCGCGATCCGAATCTGTTTAATCTGTTGATCTGATCACCGTTCAACCTTCCATAATGAAGTAGGTGGCGTTACGTACAGATAATCACTGGATCAGCCAAGTAACAGGACAAGATCATATATGTTTGGGATTTTGTTCATATTGGGGTATACTTGTAAAGTAAGCATATTACAGTTCATAACTACTGAGGAGGATATACCTATGTTCATTATTCATGCGAATATGTTGATCAAACCCGAGAAAGTCGATCAGTTCCTGACCGAAATTGATGCACTGGTAACAGCTTCCCAGGCGGAAGAAGGAAATATTAGCTACGTGCTCAAACGCGATGTGAAGCAGGATAACCTGTTCACTATGGTCGAAGAATGGAAAGATGCTGCTGCTATGCAAGAGCATAATGCAACTGCACATTTCCAGAAGTTCGTAAAAGATATGCAGGAATTTGCGGCAGCTCCACTGGATGCAAAAGTGTTCGAAGGAACCGAAATAAAACGCGGTTAATCGTTCATAACTGAAGCAGGGAGCCGTATGGTTACCTTTGTTTTGACAAATTATACCAACGTGCTGGTATACCAGCATATTCTTACCAATATCCTCCTGTTACAGGAGGATATTTTTTTGTTTTTTGTATACATAATCCATGCTCTTCATCCGATATAATCCACTAAGTTAGTTTGTCGAAACTTCGCGAAAATTGATTAAATCCGTTGATTATACCTTTTTATTCTTCTTCTTATTGCTGCCTATTCGTACTTGTAGTGCTCCTGTTGCTTGGTAAATCAATACATCCAGCCCTTCTCGAAAGTTATAACATTCTGGCTAATTCTATTAGACAGACAGCACAGCTTATGCGTTCGGCGACCAGCCGGAATCCAATGTATATATTTATCATCGTGGAGAGGTTTCTTTCCAAGCGATTAACCGGAAGTCATGAACGAAGCTGTATATTGTCTGACCAGAGGGAGACGAGCATCCATGAAAAAGATTATACCTGTATTTACAGCCTCCCTGCTTACACTTTCCTGTGCTTTTGCTACAGGTCTGGCGTATGGGGAAGGGTCGGCTACGACAGCATCGAGCCCCGACCAGGAGGTCATTGTTGTCTACAAAAACCAGGAGGGCAAGGAAGCGGTTCTTGAACAAAGTGTAGAAGTTCAGCATGAATTTGCTACCGTTCCTGCCGTATCCGCTACGGTTAGTTCGTCGGATCTGAACGAGCTTGTCCAGGACCCGAATATCGCTTATGTGGAACGCAATGTTCCTTTTACTATTGCCGATGAGCAGGTCGTCGCCCAGGCGTCAGCCATCAATACAAATGAACAATCCCACTGGAATTACCAGGCGGAACAGCCTAATATCGAGTGGGACAAAGGCTACAATGGCGCAGGCGTCAAAGTGGCAGTAATCGACTCCGGGATCGCGCCCCATCCGGAACTGACCATTGCCGGCGGTGTATCGACAGTGGATTACACTACATCGTACACAGATGATAACGGTCATGGTACCCATGTCGGCGGTATTATCGCTGCCCGCAACGGAGATGGACAGGTTACCGGTATGGCTCCTGGCGTACAGCTCTATGCCGTCAAGACAATGGGACCGGACGGCAAAGGAAATCTACAGGACGTTCTGGAAGGCGTCGATTGGGCGATCCAAAATCATATGGACGTCATCAACATGTCCCTTGGAACAGAGTACGATTCCCAGCTGCTGCACAATATGCTGGATCAAGCGTACAATAGCGGCATTCTGGTCGTCGCTTCTGCAGGCAACAGTGGTGCAGGTACGGATACGGTCAATTATCCGGCTCAATATAGCAGCGTCATTGCTGTAGCGGCAGTAGATAGTAATCTGAACCGTGGCAGCTTCTCCTCTACAGGACCCAAAGTGGAAGTGGCAGCTCCAGGCGTAGGCATCTATTCTACCTATCTAAATAATCAATATGCCATTATGGATGGAACCTCTCAGGCTGCGCCGCATGTCGCAGCGATGCTGGCTATTCTAAAGCAGGAGCATCCTTCGGAATCGGTCGCTTCCCTGCGCAGCGATCTACAGCATTATGCAGTGGATCTGGGAACACCCGGTCGTGATAACCAGTACGGTTATGGATTTGTAACGTTCAAGCCGCAGGTCGATGTAACAGCACCGGGCGAAGTGAAAAACCTGCAGCTCGCTGCCAAAGGAACAGACTATCTGACCTTTAACTGGCAGAATCCGGCTGACAGTGATTTTGCCAAAGTGAATGTCTATGATGCACAGAACCACCGGGTCAAATCGGTTACCGGCAATGTGTATTCAGCAGCCGATCTGACTGCGGATACGAGTTATACTTTTACGATGAAGACTGTGGATATCAAAGGTAACGAGTCTTCCGGCGTTACGATCTCCGGACGTACAGCAGCTATGCCGACAATGGAAAGTACACCGGCTCCTGTATCATCTTCACCCGTTCTGCAGGCGCCTGTTCCTCAGACAACACCTGCACCTGCCGTGTCCGTACCGGTAGTAACCACTCCACCTCCAACAGATCTGGTTGCACAGATTCCTGTTGGTGGCGGGGGCGGCGGTGGAGGAGGAGGCGGAGGTGGTGGCGGTATACCGAGACCGGCCACACCTAAAGCAGAGACTCCGGCTCCAACCGCATCTGTACCTTCAACACCAGTACAGAAAGCCCAGCAGCAGCTGAATAATGCCAAATCTTCCGGTAAAGCAGCAGATTTTATCAAAGCACGCTTTGCTGCCAAGGATCTGAACAACGCAGAATTCAACAAACAGCTGAACCAACTGAAGCAAAGCCTGGGTATCAAGGATCTGCCATCCAAAGCGAATCTGCGTGCATCCGTACCGGTACGCATCAGCCTGCAGGCATCACTGAAAAGCTCCACGTACAAATATATCGATAAATCATCGATTACTGCCGGCAATATTGCCATACTGGATGGTAGCGGCAATGTGGTCAGCAATGTGAATCTGTCCGTGAAGTTCAACCGGATTTTCATCACTGCAGCAGACGGATCATTTGCACCCAACCAGACGTATACCGTCATTATCGAAAAAGGTGTTAAAGGCAAAGCCTCAGCATCTTCCGATCAATCTACGGCTCTGACCAATCCACTGGTGATGCAGTTCACGACTCGTTAAGTCTACGTATTGTCTATGATAAATGCCGGGTCTGTGCATCATGCGGTACCTTCGGGTGCATCAGCTGCACCGATCCGAATCAATCCTATCCCATCCATTTACACATCAGATGATGATGTTGAGAATAGAAAGGTGTACAGCCATGAAAGTAACATCATTTACCCGAATACTGCTTGTTGCCGGTCTGCTGCTGTCCCTGTTCAGTGCAGGTACACCACGTACTACGGAAGCGGCGACAGGTCTTCCATTTTCCGATATTTCCGAGAAGTACTGGGCACTGGAGACGATCCGCTGGGGATACGATACAGGTCTGGTCAATGGTTATCAGGATGGCCAGTTCAAGCCGGGCAAGACTGTGACCGAAGCGGAATTCCTTACGATGCTGATTCGCTCCTATGAACCGGAAGTGACAGCCAGTACCAAGGGCAACTGGGCCAACCCCTATTACAATCGTGCCAAAGCACTGAATTATCCGGTGAAAAGCTATACCGATCCGGTTTCCCGCAGTCAGGTGATCACCCGTGCCAAAGTTGCAGAACTGATCGCGGCGGCAGACGGCGTAAACTTTAGCGGGAACAATGCAATTCGTTATCTGCTGGGATTTGGATTGGCAAATGGCAGTGACGCCAATCAGGCAACAGTCGCTTCCTTCAAAGGCAACCAGCCACTGACTCGTGCCGAAGCGCTGCAATTTATCAAGAATTTCACAGACTATGGCGCAGGCGCACTGCTGGATCGTCCACAGGAAGCTTCGGACCCGGCAGATCTTCCAGCCGTTGCCGATCGTTAAGAATCGGCGGATCTCATCTAGTTGGATGTGTCCAGCCGGATTCCATGTATAAGACGGATCAAACCTTCTTAATCTGATGTGATCCAGAGAGATGCTCTTACGAAAGCAAGATTGAATACAAGATAGTCAATATGAAATCAAAAAAGGACCAGCGATGCGGCAAATGCCAACATTCTGGTCCTTTTTGATTGATGTGGTGGAAACGACTTATTCTTTTTAAAAAGCGACGGGTGCCGATCCATCCGGATCATGTTCCAGATGCAGCAGCTCTCCGATATTGGTACTGGATACAACGGTCAACCGCTTGAGCTTGAGCATATCATCTCCCGGACGAACAAATCCCTGATGCACCGTAAAGGCCATCCGATAGCCGGACTGCTTGAGCGCATAGATCATCTGCATCCGGAAATCGCCGAATGGATAAGCAAAGTAAGGGGTATTGATACCGACCTGGTCACGCATAATATGATCATCTGCCATAAATTTATCCGGGTCCATGCCGGCGGCGTAATCATCTCCGCAGTGCAGTGGAGCTTTGTAATGCAGATCATAGGTATGGCTGTTGTATTCAAATACATCTTCGCTGGCTTTCATCTCTGCGCGGGATACATAGCTGGTGCGCGAAGGGTTGAATTTCTGCGTTTTTTCCTGAATTTTGGAACCCACCACGAACATGGTAGCATGGAAGCCATACTTTTTCATGATCGGGTAGGCATAGATAATATTGTTCTGATACCCGTCATCAAAGCTGATCACGACCGTATTTTCCGGCAGGGTGATCTGTTCGTTCACGTACTGCTCCAGTTGCTGCAAAGTGGCGGTATGGTAATTGTGATCATGCAGATACTTCATATCCTGTTCAAACGATTCTAGGTTGATAATGGAATTGTTGTTTGGTTCGGTATTGTACTTTTGCGGCACGATATAGTGGTACATCAGTACAGGGACCTTGTCTGCGGTTCCCTGTGGAACGACATAGTCGGCAGCCAGTGCCACATTGTGGTCATCCAGCTGATTGTAGTGTTCGTAATAAAACACCTCGTTTTTGGCGGCTACCCAGGAACTGCAGATTTTATGCGCCAAAACGGAAGAATGCGGGAAATTCACCCCGAGAACATAAACGACGAGCAATACCGCCAGTAAGGCGATGGAGTACTTTTTCCAGGGCTTACGCATACGTATCAATAAATCTCCTTCGGTTATGATATGAGCTGAATATCAGCACTATGATGTTCATCGGATGATGGAAGCTGCGAATCAAGAGAATTCTTCCAATCTTTTGACATCCATTTTCCATCTTAGCCGAAAAAAACAGGAGAAAAGTTACAGCGTACAGGAAGAATGGTAACAAGTAGAAGGTTGAATTTCCGATAATCCGCCGTATCCCAGTACTGGCAAGGGCTGAGGAATAAATCGAAAATGCGCAAAAAAAGACAGTACCACTCCAACGAAGTGGTACTGCATAGTGATTTATAGATGGATTTTCATGTGCTTGGCAGCGTACGGCAAGCGGGTCAAAGCTCCGGCTGCAGCTGTATTTCGAATGTCTTGATCTCATAGGGTTCCAGTACAAAGCGGATCGGAACTTCATGCTGGAACTCCTGCTCCGGCTGTTCCATCAGATTGCATTCGCGGTAGCCGGTGACAGGTAGTGTACTGTCCAGCATAAGCGTCTGACGACTGCCGGAAAAGTCATGCACACGCAGAATAACATGATTATGATCTTCGGCTTTTTTGATTGCAGAGATCATGGCAGTATGACCGGACAGGGTGAACATGGAGGCGCCACCGTGATCCATATGACCTTCTGTATAGCGCAGTGGATTGTTCAGTGCCCATGCAGCAGGTACGGTATTGCCTTGCAGCCAGTCTCCCTGATGAGGCAGCAGGGAATAAGTGAATGCGTGATATCCCTGGTCGGCTTCAGTATCGGGATGAATCGGACATTTGATCAATGACAATCGCATAATATTATCCTTGATATCGTAACCATATTTGCAGTCATTTAGTAGACTGACGCCATAGCCACGATCCGACAGGTCTGCCCACTGGTGACCGACCGATTCGAAGCGGGCGCTATCCCAGCTGGTATTCCAGTGGGTAGGACGCTTGACGTTGCCATACTGGATATCATAAGTGGCTTCCGTAGCGCGGATATGCACCGGGAAGGCTACTTTCAATAGCTGCTGGCGCTCATGCCAGTCCGCCTGAGTGACAAAGTCGATTCGGCGGTCATCTGCATATAGCACCATCTGCTGGATAATCGTCGATTGACCGACCTGCCATTCAAAATGAACAACTGCACGCAGCAGACTGCATTCGATCACTTCGGTACGGACCAGCATCGTGATCTCTTTCATTTTCTCCTGATAAAAGATATCGATATCCCATGCATCAAAATTCAGCGGCTTATCTTCGAACAGCTGGAGTACATTCGCTCTGGCTCCGGGTGCCAGCACTTCACGCTCAGCCTGCCGGTCATACAGACGGGTCAGCTGTCCTGCATTATTCCATTCCAGTTCATAAAAAGGCGTGGTTGCCCGGTAATCTTCTACGATCAGCGGCTGTGCGGAAGGCGCTGCGATACTATCAGTTAACGACCGTTCTTCAATAATGGGCTTAATCGAATGATCCGAAGCATCCAGAGTAATCGTCGTACAGCCCAGAGCCGGTACATTCTCTACCCGGATGATCCATTGATCCTGCTGCTGTACAGCGGTTAGCTCCTGTCCGGTAGCATCTTTCCACAGGCCGGTTCGCTGCTCCGAGTGTACCGGAAGCGTAATGATCTCTGTACGCGCCCATGGAGAAGAGTTCCAGACTGTATAGGATGCCCCGCTAACAGAGGAAATCTCGTTCCCTGCCGCTGCCAGTTGCTGGCTGCCCTGCTCCCAGACTCGGCTGCCGATCTGCCAGGACTGCTCATATTCAATCCGGCTGTCTTCGTATACCTCGCGGATCGAGGAGCCAGGGATAATATCATGGAATTGGTTGCGAAGGATAATTTTCCAGCCTTCATTCAGTTGCTTCTGCGGATAATCGGACCATTCTCCCGAACGGGCACTTTGCCAGGCGCTGATCCATTCGGCATCCCGATACAGCAGCTCCAGCTTGCGATTCATCCGTTTGTTGTATGCCTGACTCGTATAGGTACCCCGGTGATATTCCAGATACAGCTCGCCGTCCCATGTATGCACATAGCTGTCTGTCTCGGCGACGGTCTGCTGCAGGCGGCGGAAGTAATCACCGGCTGTTCCTGTGCGGACATGAGGCAGACCAGGAATCCGGTCCAGCCGCCGGCGCATCTCC
Organism: Paenibacillus shenyangensis; assembly: GCF_000346635.1. Classification (NCBI taxonomy): domain Bacteria; kingdom Bacillati; phylum Bacillota; class Bacilli; order Caryophanales; family Paenibacillaceae; genus Paenibacillus; species Paenibacillus shenyangensis. The sequence continues at coordinate 64,144 of NZ_AOIG01000023.1, read as the reverse complement.
AGCATCGTGCGGTTCACGCCGCCACCGCCATCGCCATACCCGTAGGAGACGAGCAGCTCACGGTTCATTTCCTTGTCCCGGTAAGCCTCCCAGCTGCCCTTGACTGTCTTCGGTACGAGCTGTCCATTGTACGTATAGAACCACGAGCCCGGCTGTGACCACGGCTCGGTAGTTGTTATAAAGTGGGTAAGTACCTCGGAGCCGTCAATCCCGCGCCAGCGGAATGTATCATGAGGCATCCGGTTGTACTGGTTCCAGCTGATCTTGGTCGTCATAAAAGTATGAATACCGGATTTGCGCAGAATCTGCGGCAGTGCCCAGCTGTATCCAAATACATCTGGCAGCCACAGATAATCCGATTCCACGCCAAATTCCTCTTTGTAAAATCGGGTGCCCATCAGTAGCTGCCGGGTCAGGGATTCGCCGCTGATCAGATTGCAGTCGGCTTCGAGCCACATGGCTCCGCCAGCTTCCCAGCGTCCTTCGGCAATTTTGGCTTTGATCTGTTCATAGAGTTCTGGCGCGTCCTGTTTGACATAGTCATACAGCTGCGGCTGGGTCTGCAAAAAGACGTATTCCGGGAAGCGCTCCATCAGCCGCATCACAGTTGAGAAAGAGCGGATAGCCTTTTGCCGGGTATGCTTCAATCGCCATAGCCATGCCACATCAATATGGGTATGGCCAACAGCTGTCAATTGTACCGAGCTGTGCTTGCCGATTGCCTCCAGCATGGTGGTCAGCAGCTGCTCGGCCTGCTGTACACTGTCGTAGAAATGAGGTGTTCCGGGCTCCGACCAGTCAATCTGGCGAAAAGCACGATCCACTGCACGCAGCAGATCGGCACGTTCGGAAGAATGTTCCTCCAGCACTTCCACCGTCTCCAGTGCAGCCATTCCTGTGTAATACAGATTATCAGACGGCTCATCCAGCCAGCAGATCTCGGCGGTTCGCAGTTCATGACGCTGTACCTTGGGTTGTCCGCCGCCCTCCAGACCGGACCATAGGCGGAACGTCAGCTGATGGGTACGTCCGGCGGCGTCCTCGGGCAGGAATACTTCGATATGGTTGGAGTCGACTCCTTGATAAGGCTGTCCATTCAAATACAGCAGTGATTCAAAGCCCGAATTGGTACCGCCACCGGTCAGACCAAAATGAAAACGTCCCAGCAGGGTACGTCCCTGCCAGCTCTCCGGAATCTCCGCTTCGGCAGAGAGCCACAGGAAGCGGTCGCGCCCACTCCAGTATTCGCCCAGCTCCATCGTATTCCAGTTTTCATCCGGCTGGGGAGCCGCAGGATGAATCTCTTCTCCACTATCTTCTCTAGCCTGAAAAGAAGGCACGGGAATGGCTTCACGATAACGATACATACTCAGTTCCTGTAATCGGGACTTCAGCTTTTGCTCGGTCAAAAACATAGGGTTCACTCCTCTGGAAATAGGTATGATATGAGGGAATGTTCACATATCCGCAGACGGATGACAATATGTAGCCTATGAGGCAGGCCAGTAGAGCCGCATATCTGACATATTTGGCTTTATCATAGAGCGGTCTGGCTACCAGCAAGCAGGGCAAAGACCTGTAGATCAATCGGTAGTCACTGCAAAATCAACATGTATTCCATACTTCGATGATGACTGAAATAACCAGCGTATATACTGAATCAGGCAGATAACTGCTCAATCATATATAGGTGCATCAGATACACGGGGATGAGGTAAGTACATACCACAGGAATCCTATGCTGTGCAGCCGACAAAGGAGATCAAAAAAATGAACATGCTTAAATTTATGCCGCTGATTCTGCTGACGACATTTCTAATGGGGTCATCGTTTGCTATTGGGAAAATGGGGCTGGTATATGCTTCACCACTGTTGTTGGCAGGACTACGCTTTGCACTGGCCGGCATCATTATGGCAGTTATCGTCGGCATGCTACGGCGTCCGCATCCGGCGCGAACAGCCGACTGGATGAAAATGCTGCTAATCGGTGCTCTGCAGACTGCTGGAGTAATGGGCTGTATCTTTATCAGTCTGCGTACGATTACGGCGAGTGAATCGTCGATTCTGACTTTTACCAATCCACTATTGGTCGTGGTGCTGGGGACGGTATTCGCTGGGATGCGTTATCGCTGGTATCAATGGCTGGGTGTACTGTTGGGAGTGGCTGGTGTAGCCATTACGCTTGGTGCACAGCTGGAATGGAAAGCGGGAGTGATCTTTGGATTATGCTCGGCAGTTTTCTGGGCGACGGCTACCTTGCTCGTCAAAAAGTGGGGGAGTGGCCTTGATACATGGGTATTGTCTGCGTATCAGATGCTATTTGGCGGTATTCTGCTGCTGATCGCAAGTATACTGCTGGAGCAGCCCTTTTTCCATTGGAACGGGGAGTCGGTGACGATCCTGCTATGGCTGAGTCTGCTGTCTTCAATCGTGCAGTTTGCCGGCTGGTATTATGTACTGCAAAAAGGAGACCCGGCGAGAACGAGCGCCTTTTTGTTCCTGGCGCCCTTTTTCGGGGTACTTACTGGCTGGCTGCTGTTGGGAGAGCAGTTGTATCCTTCGCTGATCAGTGGAGGTCTGTGTATTATTGCCGGAATTTATCTGGTTAATCGCCAGTTTCAGTCGAAACAGAAAGCCAATCCAGATCAAAATGCTGCCTGAAAGCAGAACGTCCTTCGTCGGTAACTTTGACCGCACGGATCGAAGGAATACGTGCAATCCATTCCTTTTGCAGGAACAGAGTCACCAGTTCATGACCGAGTGCACCGCCCAGATGATGTCTGCGTTCGCTCCAATCCAGACAGGCATGGGCAAAAGCACGACGCTTGCGGCGCAGCAGCTGTAGATTCAGACCCAATCCTGCGAAAAACACTTCGCCGTCTGCAGTCACGGTAAATTCACCATTCGCCTGCAGCAGATAGCCACGGCGTGTCATCGCTTCGGTCAGATCGACACCGAGCTGCCCAGCCAGATGATCGTAGCAGGTGCGGGCTTCACGCAGCGATTTCATTTCGGTAGACTGGCGCAGTGAACGTACCTGCGGAGGAGGCGAGATCGTGAGCAGCGTCTCCAGCGTCTGAGCTACCTCGCGGCTGGCCAGCTGATAATAACGGTAACGTCCATGGCGCTCGGCGATAATCCAGCCGCCCTGGACAAGCTTGGACAGATGGAAGCTGGCGGTCTGCGCAGTGACCGAGGCCATATAGGCCAGCTCACCTGCAGTATGAAATCTGCCATCCAGCAGACCTGTCAGCATGGCAGCACGTGAACTTTCTCCAAGCAGGGAAGCGACAGTCGCAATATCGGGGTTGATACTCATGGTTGTCCTCCTTATGTATTTCATACTTCGATATTTATCGAAATGTATTCTACAGAGAATATAGTACTGCTGCAACCTTTTAACAAACGGTGGCGTTGGGTAACTAGAATGGAAATATCATACATAAACTATCCGAATAGCTCTGTATAGGAGGAGACTAATCTTGAAGTATCACCGCAGATTATACCGATTATTGCCATTGTTAGGATTGTTGGTTCTGTGTGTTACCGCCTGCACCAAATCTGCAGATCCGGAAGATTCCAGACCTCAGCAGGTATCTTCTGCGTATGACCAGAATGACGTGAATCCTGAGCTGACCGAAGCGATGAATCGATTTGCCCTGACGGTCTATAACGAATCGTATCAAAAAGAGCCGGAGAACACAGCACAGATGGCTGACCCGGATAATCTGTTTATTTCGCCGGTGGGTCTGTATATGAATCTGTCCATGCTGTATAACGGAGCTTCCGGGCAGACAGCCACCGAATTGCAAAAAGCACTTTATACCAAAGGCATAACCCTGCAGCAGCTTAATGAGGGGCAGCAAGTAATACAAGAGCTGCTGGAGCACCAGGAAGATGATGTGCAGATCGAACTGGCAGGTTCGTTATGGAGCCGTAGCGGATGGGCGCCGGAAGATACTTTTGTTCAAAGGCTGCAGCACAGCTATGGAGCCGATCTGCACGCTACAGACTTCACTTCTTCTCAAGCGGTAAAGGATATAAACAGCTGGGTAAGCGAAGCGACACACGGCGGCATCCATCAAATGATACAGAATCCGCTGGAAGGGAATACGATGTTGGTGATGCTTAATGCGGTTTATTTCAAGGGAGGATGGACGGAACCTTTTGAGCAGCGGCAGACTCACAAGCAGTCCTTTGTATCCGGCAAAGGGGAAATATCTAGTGTAGAGATGATGCATCGGCAGGGAGAATATGAGTATACCCGGCAGCCGCATTTTCAGGCAGTACGGATACCCTATGGTGCTACCGGGAAATGGGGAATGGTCGTGGTACTGCCTGATCGGGATTATGATCTTCAGCAGTTCCGTCAGCATGATCTGCCTGAATTCGCGCACTGGACGAGTGCGATGAGCTCTACTGCAGGCGAGATAGGATTGCCTCGTCTGGAGCTGAATGAGGAGCTGCAGTTCAGGGATATTTTGCGTTCTATGGGCATACGCCGAGTATTCGATCCACAGCGGGCAGAGCTGGATGGTATCAGCCAGAGTGTACCGCTGTATCTGAGCAAAGTACAGCAGAACACTCATCTGATTATTAATGAGAAGGGGACCGAGGCAGCAGCAGCTACATCTGCGGAAATAGCCGCCGGAGCTATGCCGTCCCAGCCCTTTCGTATGATTATGGATCGTCCCTTTTTTGTGGCAATAACTGACCGGACAACCGGATTAATTGTATTTATGGGCGAGCTTCATCATCCGATATAATCAGGTTCATGGTAAAATAACAGCAGGTGACCTGTAACAGGGCATCTGCTGTTATTTATGGAAAGGGGATGGCTATGGAATACTTTATTGCTGTACTTGCTATGCTGTTGATGATCGGAATCTCCAATGTATTGAACCGCCTGATCCCCTTTGTTCCTGTACCTTTATTTCAGATTGCGCTGGGAATTATGGTGGCACTGGTCGGGATCAAGATTGATCTGGACCCGGAGCTGTTCCTCGTTCTATTTATTGCGCCGCTGTTATATAACGATGCCCGGCAGACTCCGCGTAATGAACTGTGGAATCTGCGTGGACCTATTGTACTGCTGGCGTTTGGGCTTGTTTTTATAACGGTTGTAGTGGCCGGGTATGCGATTAATTATCTGATCCCGAGCATACCGCTGCCTGCTGCTTTTGCCCTGGCAGCGATTCTGTCGCCAACCGATGCGGTCGCTGTAGGATCACTCGCCAAACGAATCCATCTGCCTGGTTCCATACACCGGCTGCTGGAAGGGGAGTCTCTATTGAATGACGCCTCTGGTCTGGTTGCGTTCAAGTTTGCTGTGGCTGCGATGGTCACAGGTACTTTCTCGCTGTGGCAGGCTTCATTTAACTTTGTACTGGTGGCGTTGGGCGGATTGGCTGTAGGGACGCTGATGTCCTTTGTCCTGATCCGTTGTCAGGTGCTGGTCCGCAAATGGGGCATGGAAGATATTACTGTACATGTGCTCTGGCAGATGCTGACGCCATTTGTGATCTATCTGGTAGCCGAAGAGATTGGCGTGTCCGGTATTCTGGCAGTCGTCGCAGGCGGAATTATCTATGCCATGGAAAAGGATCGCGCCGAATCGGTCCAGCTGAAAATGCAAATCGTCTCTACCAGCACCTGGTCGGTGATCGTCTACGTGCTGAATGGACTGGTGTTCATGATGCTGGGCAGCCAGATTCCCGAAGTGATGGGTAGTATTTTCTCGGACCCGGCCTTTAACAATGGGATTGTACTGGGTTATGTCGCACTGATCACCCTGCTGCTGTATGTGCTGCGATTTGTATGGATCTATCTCTACTGGAGTGTGCGCTATATGATGAGTCGGCAGATGGAAGACGACAAACCGGATCTGCGCGGTATCCTGCTTACTTCCTTATCGGGGGTACGAGGGGCGCTTACGCTGGCTGCTGCCTTCTCGATTCCGTATGTACTAAACGACGGTTCAGCCTTTCCGCAGCGTGAGCTGATCCTGTTCATCGCAGCCGGAGTGATCCTGCTCAGTCTGATTCTGGCGAGTGTACTGCTGCCGATATTGTCTTCCAAACCGCAACTTGCCGAATCGGGAACAGACGTTGCTTCCACTCAGCCGCCTACCATGCGTGATATGGATGATCATATCCGGATGAAAGTACTGCAGGCAGCGATCCAGTCGGTAGAGTCCAGTACAACGGAGACCAACCGCGAAGTGGCTCAGGGACTGATCACGGATATTACACAGTATATGTTCCGCAAAAATATGCTGAAGCAGCAAATTATGAATGATCCTGATCTGAATCCGCAGGAGATTGAGCTGTATCTGGCAGGTATTCAGGCAGAACGCAAGGTCGCCCGCCGGATGCGGGACAGCGGCGAGATTACACCCGAGCTGGCCATGGAGTTCGAATATCGGCTGGATCGCATCCAGACGGTGCTGAGCAACCGGGTCGATACGGGTATTGCCGAATGTGTAGACAAATGGAAAGGCATGCTGCCGATCCATGTTCCGGCTCCGCCGCTACTGTCCGAACAGACGACTTCCGGTGAGCCCCATTCACAGCAGATGCTGGACAAAATCCATATGCTGAAACAGCTCAAAATGCAGACCTGCCCGGCAGCGATTGAGTCGATCCGCAGCAAGATCGATGATCACAATGAAGAAGCTGCGCAGAAAGTTATTGCCAAATACCGCAAAGTCATGGAATCCATCCGTTATTATACGGAGAAAATGGTACCGGATGTGACGCTGAACGAGGGCAAGCTGAACCTGATTACCACCGCTGTCCAGAATCAGCGCGATACGGTTCAGGAATTGTACGAGAGCGGCGAAATTGACCGCCAGCATGCCCGCAAGATGCGCAGTTTTGTCCAGGATCTGGAGAAATGGATTCTGATGGAGAGCTGACCACATGGACTCGATTTTTTTGCAGAGCGCCAAGTTTTGTAATCTGGATTACAGAAGAGAAAATTACAGTGACTTATGATGGGAATAATATTCTGCTGTAAGCAGCTTATGCGAGGAACCATCATCGCGAAGAATGCAGCAATTGCCGCTCGCAAACAGAAAAGGAGGACGAAAATGGTACAAGTTAAGGAGATAGAAACCATCACTTCCTTTTTGCCGCAAATCAAAATATTTGAAGCGCTCCCGGCAAATATCATCCATGAACTCGAACAGTTGGTCACCAGAGCCAATACGTATATATTGCCTGGAAATTCTATTCTGCAAGCTCCTAATAATGAGAAAAAAGGCTTGTTTTTCATCATTTCCGGTACATTTCGCTTTTACAAAACCAATTCAGCCGGCAAACAGCATACGGTATGTATTTTAAGTGAAGGTGGCATGTTTGGCGAAGTAGAGACTTTCTCACTGGGTACCCGAGGAACGTATATAGAGACGATGGAAGACTCGATCGTTTTTTCGATTCCGCCGGAACAATTCGAACCGCTGTTGGCCAGACATTCTGAATTATCGCTGCGGTTTTTACAGGAAGTAAGCAGACGGCTGCGGGAGCAAGATGAGTTAGTGGAGAAGTTGGTTTTCAGGGATCTGCGCGGCAAAGTACTTTACTTTCTTAACCGGTTATCGATCAAGTTTGGTGTCGAGGAAAATGAATACCGAAAAATCGATATCCCGCTGACTCATCAAGAGTTGGCAAATATGATCGGAGCGACCAGAGAAGCCGTGTCACTGACCCTAAAAGAATTATCCAATGAAGGAGTTCTTGTGACCAGCCGGAGAAGAGTCATGATCCATACCGAAAAAACACTGCAGGAACTGGCCTGATTTTACGGTTCGTAGTTAATTTCCTTCGGACTATATATGCCCTTCGTAATCTACATTACTGTCGAATTATTCATATGACGCTATGATAAGTGCAGTAACAGGTCATAACAAAATATGAAACCTATGGAGGCATATATATGAAGAAATTTGAAGGGAAAGTAGCAGTGATTACTGGAGGTACGAGTGGTATTGGACTTGCAACAGCACAGCGATTTGTTGCAGAAGGAGCTTATGTGTTTATCACCGGACGTAGACAAAGCGAACTGGATGCAGCTGTAAAATTGATCGGTGACCAGGTTACCGGCGTTCAAGGTGATGTCTCCAATTTGCAGGACTTGGACAGATTGTTTGACATGGTAAAGCAGGAGAAAGGGCATCTGGATATTTTATTCGCCAATGCCGGAATCGGCAGCATCCTGCCGCTGGGTCAGATTACAGAAGAGCAGTATAACAAGACCTTTGACGTGAATGTAAAGGGTACTTTGTTCACTGTCCAGAAGGCATTACCGCTGTTTCCCAACAAGACTGGAAGCATTATCTTGACGGGATCAACAGCAGGTACGATCGGGGACCCGGGTTTTAGTGTCTATGGAGGGACCAAGGCTGCTCTTCGTCAGATGGCGAGGAACTGGATCATCGACTTAAAAGACACAGACATACGACTCAATGTAGTGAGTCCAGGGATGATTCATACACCGGCTTACGATGAGCTATTTGGCGAGGCGCTGGATCAAGTTCTGAAATCAGCAGAGACGACCGTTCCACTTGGTCGCCTTGGCAAAACGGAGGAGATTGCCAGCGCAGTGATGTTCCTGGCTTCAGAAGAGAGCAGCTATGTGAACGGCATTGAATTATTTGTTGATGGCGGTGTAGCCCAAGTATAAAAGTATAGGACTTAAATAAAAAAGAACCCATTAAGGGTTCTTTTTTTGTCTAAATCGATCTCGTTGAATACTTGTTCCATAATCACATTTGGTATGTGCTTATTCATTTTCAGACATGTCCGGATGCAGCCCATATAGATTTGAATGCATCGAGTGGAGTGAGGTCTGCTTCGACCACTTTATCCGGTACATACTGCGCATTGTCAGGCAAAGACTGATTACGGCGGTTGATCCAGATCGCTTTCCAGCCGGCACCTTTGGCACCGATAATATCATTGGCATAGGAATCCCCGATATAACAGGACTGCTCTGGTGTAATCTGCATGCTTTCTTCCACATGACGGAAAATACGGATATCGGGCTTGGCTACTCCCAATTTGCCGGAAATGAATACATTCTGCTCATCTACCCAGCGGTTCATGCGCAGCTGACGAACTTTGCTCGCCTGGTGCTCTGCCGGTCCGTTGGTGATAATGCCCAGTCGTATCCCTGACTGAACTGCAAAATCCAGCAGCTCCTGCATCTGTGGATGGATAATAATCCGCTGTTGCTGATCCGCATAGCTGTTCTGAAAAGCGCGGGCCTGCTCGACCGATATGTGAACGCCCATATCTTCCATCGCCCGTGTGATCCGGTATACATGCATATCGGCTTCCAGCATCTGTCCGCTTCTGACCTGCTCGAATACTTCATCACTGTACCATCGGTTTCGGGCGAATACATCTTCTACTTTGTGTTCATAGTGCAGGGGACCGAATACTGATTGATAAGCCTCGGTAAAGGGTGTTAATTGATCATACAGTGTATCATCTACATCCAGTAGTAAATTCATTAAAGGTACCTCCGTATCATTTGACAATGTATAATGGTCCGTAATCTTGCGGAACCACAGCGCGGGTCGAGAAGTAATGTGATCGCTGCTTTATTGTACACTGTATTAAAATAAGATAGACTGTAAGCGTGATTATGTAGGATCGTCCCTGATTTGTAAACCCGGGCTGATCTGCAGGTTATCGGATCAAATGGACAAAACGGCGGTTTCCCTGGCTGAATCCGTTAACGACAGGAGGATATTATGGACAATACAATGGAGCGCAGCCGTGTAGGCATCATGGATATAGGTTCCAACTCCATCCGTCTGGTTATCTATGAGACCAGCAAGGCGGGCGGATACAGAGTACTCAAGGAATGCCGTGAATCGGCACGTCTCAGTGCAATTGTGACACCTGAGGGAGAGATGCCACTGGAAGCAGTGAGTGTGATCGTACCGGTGCTGCGCCAGTTTGTAGAGGTAAGCCGGGTCTATGAGGTAAGTGAGATCCGAGCGGTAGCTACAGCAGCGATCCGTAATGCGGTGAACGGTGAAGAAGTAATCTCCTATCTGAATGAGCGGACCGGTCTGTCGATCGAACTGTTGCCTGGTGAGATGGAGGGGCATTACGGATTTATCGGCGTCGTGAACCGGATTGATATCCAGGATGGCTATATTATCGATATCGGTGGCGGTAGTACAGAGATTACCCTGTTCCAGGATCGCAAACGAGTATCTACAGTATCTTTCCCGTTTGGAGCAGTTAATATGAATGTGCGCTTTGGCAATCATGTTAACGGCAAATGGGATGACAAATCTGTCTCCGAACTGGAGTCAATGGTACTGCAGGCAGCACGTGAACATCCATGGATCAGCAGCCATCCGGGACTGCCGCTTGTGGGTCTTGGCGGTACGATCCGTGCAGTCGGTAAAATGCATCAGCGCAAGCGCAAATATTCCATGGAGCAGATTCACCAGTATACTCTTCAGCCGGAAGATACCGACTATTATTACCAGCAGCTCCCTTCCCTGACCAATGAACAGCGCAAGCGTATCGCCGGTCTCAGCAAGACGCGGAGTGATATTATTGTACCGGGTACGATTATTCTGCATACCATGTTCCGCCATATGCAGTGCGATCATTATATTATCAGCGGTACCGGTTTGCGGGACGGATTATTTTTTGAATGGGATCGCGGCAAAGAGCATGCGGTACTCGACAATGTACTGGAATACGAGATTCATGCGGCGCTTTTCCAGGAGCCATTGCCCCGGCAGCGTCATCTGCGGCAGGTAGACGAGCTGTCTGTCCGTCTCTATGAAGCACTGGGCGAAGGCCAGAGCGATGCCTGGAACCGCAAGCTGCTGCGTACAGCCGCTCTGATGCATCAGGTTGGGATGAATGTGGGCTATCACGAATATGAAGAGCACACCCGTTATCTGCTGACGACGCGCGCAGTAGCTGGCCTGGATCACCGGGAAACGGTGCTGGTCGCTTTTATCGCCATCTTCGGCAGCAAAGGAAAAATCAAAAAAAGACGCATCTCTGTCGAATATGCGGATATTCTGCATCCCAAGGACGAAGAGCGTATCCGCCGTCTTGGAGCATTGCTGCAGCTCGCGGCAGCTATGGATACGAGCGAGACACAGCCGGTCGATCGAATGACCGCTGTACGCAAAGGAAGAGACTTCGAGCTGACCATACACTGTCGCACCGAAGCCTCTATGGAATTAAACGATATTAAAGTTGCTGTGAAGGATTTGGAGAAGGAGTGGGATGTGCGGGTCCGGTTAGTGGTACATACGGTTTCCACGAACTAACATCCCATGCTCTGAACTGGCTGCGAAGCGGCGGTTTGCCATTCTTGAACAGTTCATAATTGCCGCTGGGCAGGAGTATTCTGGCTTTGACGTTATCCTCGAGGATAAGGTTCAGAATATTCAGCATGGCGGCTTTTGTGTTTTTGTCGAACAGCGGACACATCAGCTCTACCCGGCGGGTCAGGTTACGGGTCATCCAGTCTGCACTGGACAGCCACACTTCCTGCTGGCCGCCATTTTCAAAAGCATAGACGCGGGAGTGCTCCAGGTAACGGTCGACAATGCTGCGTACCCGGATGCGTTCACTCAGGCCCGGTATACCCGGACGCAGGCAGCATACACCACGTATAATCAGATCAATCTCCACACCCGCCTGGGAAGCCGCATACAGCTCGTCAATCATACGCTGGTTGGACAGGGAGTTCATTTTGGCAATGATCCGTGCTTTTCTGCCGTTACGGGCATGATCAGCTTCACGCTGGATCAGCTCGATAAATTTGTTCATCATGGTATCGGGAGCGACAGCGACAGCCTGCCAGTCATGACTTTCCGTGTAGCCGGTAATATGGTTGAATACCTCGGAAGCATCTTCTCCGATCTGCTGATTCACAGTTAGCAGACCGACATCGGTATAACTTTTGGCTGTCGAGGCATTGTAGTTGCCGGTACCGATATGGATATACCGGCGCAGCATGCTGCCTTCGCGGCGTACGACGAGAATGACCTTGGCATGGGTTTTGAGACCGACCAGACCATAGACGACATGGCAGCCCGCTTTTTCCAGCATGCGCGCCCATACGATATTGCGTTCTTCATCAAAGCGTGCCTTCAGCTCCACGACGACCGTTACCTGCTTGCCGGATTCGGCAGCCTTGGCGAGCGAGTGGATCAGGGAAGACTTGCCGCTGACCCGATACAGCGTCATCTTGATCGCCATTACATCGGGATCTTCAGCAGACTGTTCAATAAAGTCACTGATCGCATCAAACGATTCATAGGGATGATACAGCAGCACATCGCGCTCTTTGAGCACGCTGAAATAATCGGTTTCACTGCCTTCCGGGAACTCGGGAGAGTACCGCGGAATCTCCGGCGGATAACGAAGGGAATCATGTCCCTGAATCGAATCGGAAAAGGAGAGCAGGAAGCCCAGATCCAGTGGTCCATCGATCTCGAATACCGCTTCGCTAATATCGAATTCCTCCATCAGCATCTGCATGGCATAGGGATGAATATCCTTCTGGATCTCCAGACGAACCGGTGCACCGCGTCTGCGTTTGCGCAGCTGGTTCTCAATCTCTTCCATCAGATCTTCTGCCTCTTCTTCGTTAATATCCAGATCGGCATTGCGCGTCAACCGGAAAGCATTTACTGCCACCGGTTCGTAGCCGCCGAACAGAGTATGCACATGATGGCAAATTAGATCCTCGATAATAACGTACTGCTGCTTTTTGCTGTTTTGACGATGCGGCAGTGCTACCATGCGTGGCAGATTCGAAGGAATCTGTACGATGGCAAAATAGTAGCTGTCGCCGTCTTCGGCATTTTCTTGCTTATCCCCTTTGCGTTCGAGCACGACCGATACATATACATTCAGTCCGTGCACGAGCGGGAACGGACGACTCTGGTCGACCGCCATCGGAGTAAGCACCGGGTAAATCACATCGTGATAGTAAGTATCCGCAGCTTTTTGCTGGGAAGCGCTAAGATCCGTATAGCGGTTAACAGTTATACCCTGTTTGCCCATTTGACGGATCAATTCGCGGTAGGTACGGTACTGCTGGGAGACCATCTTTTCAACTTTTTTGGTCAAGCGCTTGTACAGACCTGCGGGCGTATAGCCGGTAAAGTCTTTTTTGATGTATCCGGCCTTGATCTGGTTACGGATACCTGCTGCTCTGACACTCATGAACTCGTCCAGATTACGGGATACAATACCGAGAAACTTGATTCTCTCCAACAGGGGAGTCTCTGTATCCTGGGCCTCTTCAAGCACACGGGTGTTGAATTCGATCCAGCTTAAGTCACGGTTAATATAAGACGACTGGGATTGCTGATGTCCATGTTTGTTTTCCATAATGCCTCCGGTTAATCATTTACTTCCTGTTCTAACGTACTGGTACTACCAGTATAGTGCAGAACGTGTAGGAATATTGTCGAAATCTGCAAAAATACATCATATGTAGCCAGTATAGCCTTCTTTTGTTAACGCTGTGTAAAAAGAGGTATTAAGTTTCATTCCATAAATTAGGGCCATCGATTCTGCCGATGGATCTTTTCTGGGTGCGACCAAAATTAAAGCTGCGAATGCGCACTTCATAGCCCTCTTCTTCGAGCGGCATTGTCTTCTTGAGCTCGGCTACGGTTCGGGTTGGATAGCCAGGACGGCTCAGATCGATCAGCAGCAGATCATTATGCAGCTGGTTCAGGCATTCACCAAGAGTCATACTGTCAGCCTCCTTTGCACATGGAAAATGGTCGTCAGGCATCCAGCGGACGCACAGGCGTATTCTTTCTTTATTACCCTTATCTTTTCATTTTGAGTAAAATAGCCACAAAATGCAAAAAGACCCGATTCTGCTCTTCTCCTTGTAAAAGGAGACAGGCAGGATCGGGCGATATTTGGATGATATTGAGCGAGAGAGTTTACGCATCATTTGGATTTGACTGGCGGTTCGGGAACATCCGGTAAGTTGAGCAGATGTTTGACTGTAGTTGTCGAAGTCACGTTCATTCGTGGCAGATACATCGGATCGTCACCCGGATGCACATAACCAGGACGTACCGTAAAGGCCATGCGATATCCGTTCATTTTCAGGTCATAGACCATTTTGGGATCGTATTCTCCATAAGGATAAGCAAAATAAGGCGTATTGATACCGGTTTTGGCTTTCATAATATCAATATCATGGGTGAAGCGTGTACTGTCCTTGCCGGCAGCATAGTACTCGGCACACTGTACTAGACGCTTGTAATGCAGATTGTATGTGTGACTGTGGTATTCGAATACATCGCGTGTTGCTTTCATTTCCTTGCGGGAAATCGTTGTTTTGGCTGTAGGTACGAATTTCTGTTTGTGATCCTTGAGCTTGGTGCCCACGATAAAGATCGAAGCATGGAATCCGTACTTTTTGAGTACCGGATAAGCATACACGACATTGTTCTGGTAACCATCATCAAAGGTAAGTACGACTGTCTTCTCGGGCAACTGAATCTCGCCATTGACATAGCGTTCCAGTTCCTTGAGCGTAGCGGTATGATAACCCTCATCATGCAGATATTTGATACCTTCTTCAAAGGCTTCGAGATTGATCCGCGCATTATTCGGTTCGACATTATACTTTTCCGGTACGACATAGTGATACATCAGCACCGGGATATGGCTGGCTTTGCCGGGAGGGGCGTTGTGGGTGACTTCCGAAGCGGAAGCAATATTGGCAGCTCCTTCGGGAACTTCGCCGTTCAGTGTCTCAAACAGATCATCGGTCATATCATAGGTGGCCCTGCATGTCTCATAGGAGAAAGCGGAAGCATGTGGATACTTCAGGCTCAGCACATAGAAGGTCACGACGAAGGCGATAGTAATATAGAGTAGAATGATGAATAAATTACGGATACGTCGGATTCGCATTTCGCAGGCTCCTTTTCTGTCGACTGAGTGGGCAGAATAAACTTCCCATATATAACATCGGACAAGAAGCCGTGAAATTTTATGCTACTGTCGAATCATGTAGAATGTCCTATATAACGAAAAAGCACGCCTCCACAAAACGTGAAGACGTGCTGGTTCAAGCGTTAATCATACTGTAGGGTGGATCATGATTCAGAACATGGTGTTATCATTGGGGGACTTTTCAGGGACGGGCTGGCTCAGTGTCCACATTTCGGCAATCTGGCCGTTCTCAACGCGGAAAATATGCACGACGGCATTACCACGATCATCGGCACTGTTTTGCATCTGGCTGTACACCAGAACCAGATCGCCTTCTGCAATCACATTCGTTACTATGGCAGTACTATCAGCGTGAGCGCGGAACTCGGTCAGATAATGACTGGTGAGTGCGTCACGACCATTTGCAATACCGGAACCATGCTGAATGACATTGTCACTGACTGCTTCTTTGGCAGCATCGGCATTATGGCTATTGAAGAATGCATCATAGAAGTTTTTGACGAAATTGGCATTCGCAGCCACTGTAGCACGTGGAGTATCAGCTACCACTGCTTCAGTGGAAGCAGCAGGCAGAAGATCAGCCGATTTCTCGGAGCCGCTCAGATTCGCTGCCGTCACACTCCAATGCTCGGCGATCTTGTTATCCGCGATGCGGTACATATCGACCATGGGAGCAGACGAAGCCTGGGTAGCTGTATCAGCAGAGCTGCCCGCCGGAGCAGCAGGCTCGGTAAAGACAGCAACCAGATCTCCCTGGCCGAGCATGCCGCGTACATTTACTTTGTAGTCGGCATTTTTCTGGAATAATGCTGCGTAGTATGCTGCGAATCCTTCGCGGCCGTTGGCTGCAGCCGGATGATGTTCTACATAACCTTCGGCCAGATATTGTTCTGCCTGATCCAGCTTGTGGCTGTTCAGGACATCATTATACAATCCAGTCACCAG
This sequence comes from Paenibacillus shenyangensis, assembly GCF_000346635.1. NCBI lineage: Bacteria > Bacillati > Bacillota > Bacilli > Caryophanales > Paenibacillaceae > Paenibacillus > Paenibacillus shenyangensis. The sequence goes on along the minus strand of NZ_AOIG01000023.1, from coordinate 48,212 downwards.
CTTTTTGTTATTGGTGATTTTGGTTTCTTCGGCAGATGCATTTGCAGAGCTGTCCGGTTGGGCAGGCTCGGCTGTACCCGGAGTCGTACCACCAGAATTTTCGGTACTTGGGGTTGTTGATGGAGCCGGAGCATTGGACGTATTATTGCCCGAACAGGCGGATAGTACACCTAATAACATAAGACTTGAGAGTAGTACACTGGTTTTTTTCATAATAAAACTCCTTTGGTTATTCGTTAGGGATTCGGTTCATGGTGTTATCTTGATAGGTAGCAGGCTGCTTTGCTTATATTAACCAAATGATTAGCCAGCGAACGCATCGTTCACCAAAATATAGAAGCTATCGAGAGTTCATGACTGCCATTAATAACGAACAGAGGCTATTTTCGAACCGGTTGAAAAGGACTGATTCTATTATAAAAGACGTAAAGCGTAATTACGAAGTTGCGGAATATCCGTTATGTATTCATGCTGTTACTATGATTCACGGTTTAACTGATCGTTTCAGTGAAAGATATTCTTTATTTTCTATATCGAGGTTCCATATATATTCCAACAAAAAAACGGCTTTTATTGTATGACCCAATAAAAGCCGTTTTTGAAATGAATGCATATTGTTAGAAGTGGAAGGAATGATCCCGATAGAATCGAATGCATATCCGGAGCATTCCTAGCGGCGCATAAAGATAAACTTCTGTCCCAGAATTCCGATTATACAGAAAATCAGGCTGACCCACGGCGAGATAACCAGTACAGGCATCACATTGCGCAGATAGGTGCCGACGACAATGATCGCTATCATAATGACCAGATAGGATACGACCGAGCGGCCATTGATCTGCATCCGCGGACGGTCCAGATCGCTCTTCTCTGCAGGCTGATCGGCAACGCGGCGTACCAGTTCAACCAGCACAACCGCACCTGCAGCAACAAGGATCAAGGTGGAGAGACTGATCTCGCCTACAACGCCGGAGCCGCTGATATTGATTTTGAAAAACCCCATCAGTGCCTGTAGCAGGAACACCCATGTAAGCGCGACCCAGACAATCATCAGATAATACATAGGTTTGCTCATCTGCCGGGCCTCCGGCAGGTTCTCGATAAGCTGGTTTGCATAGCTGTCCGATTCTTTGCCGAACAGCTGATGTGCCGTTTTGCCTCTTTGCTGGGCTTCAAGCAGATGCTGTCCCATTTCCAGCAGCAGTTCTTCACCGGATTCGCGGCGGATGCGTGCATCCCGCACATGTACAATTACATCATCATAGTAGCTCAGGTTATCCTGTTTAAGCTGATCACGAATCGAATTAATGTCCTTTACCAAATGACGTACAGTACTCATAATCGTTCCTCCAATCGTAATAAATTGTAACTGAATATATTCCTATTTATACCGGCTTCGTATAGTACCGGAGATCGGTCTGGAATCTATTATTCTGCCACACTTTTGCTCCATTGACAATTGAATTACCGGGATGCTAATATATTGTTAATTTAATCCTTATTAAACTTATCGGAATTATTTAAATTGAGATATTCACCTTATAAAAATAGGAGTTTGCTGATTATATACACAGCTATCGTAGGGGGGAATCAGTATGGAAAGGAATATCATTATTCGTCATCAGGAACTGGAGCTAACAGCCAGTATTCACTATCCGTCGCAGGATCGCCATGCCGATGGACAGGGAAAAGGCAAAGATCGCACACCACTGATCGTCATTTGCCATGGATTTGTTGGCAGCCGGATTGGCGTGGATCGTCTGTTTGTTAACAGTGCACGTGAACTCGCGGCTGAAGGGTATATGGTCGTTCGTTTTGATTATGCGGGCTGTGGGGAGAGCAGTGGTCTGTATGGCCAACAGGGACTGGATTCCATGGTGGCTCAGACACGCAGTGTACTGGATTATGTGATGAACTGCAGCGATATCGATCCAACGCGGGTGACACTGATCGGGCACAGTCTCGGCGGCGCGGTCGCGATCCTGACGGCGGTGCGCGATCACCGGGTCAAGCATCTGGTTCTCTGGTCGGCGGTCGGGCATCCTTTTAATGATATTGTTAAAATTGTAGGTCGTGAGACGTATGATCAGGCTGTCATCGAAGGAGAAGCGGATTATCTGGGTTACTGCTTTAAGCCGGTCTACTTTGAGTCACTGGGGAATTACCAGCCATTTATCGAAGCGCGGCAGTTTAGCGGGGATGTGCTGGTGATCCATGGCACCGGCGATGATGTGATTCCGGTGGATTATGCTTTTTTGTATCAGCAGGAATTCTGGAGTCGGCAGGAAGGTCGCTGTGACAAGCAGATTATTTTCCAGGCGAATCATACGTATTCGTCAGGACCGCATCGCCGCGAGCTGCTTCGTTATACCCGGGAATGGCTGGCCGGACGCGAAGCCGCACAGACACAGTGGCAGCACTGGATGATCTGAATGATTGGGTTCCTGAATAGATCCGTGTGATCATGCTGCGGACGGCTACTTCATGGATTTGACAGTCAAGGGATATCCTTATAAGATCGTAACTATAAGAGGACAGTGGATACAGCTGTAGCGTTATCGCCGACAGATGATTCTCTGTTGCTCATCATATTGTTTGGAATTCACTAGGGGAGCCGCAGAGGCTGAGACGGATCATCATCCGGACCCTTGGAACCTGATCTGGGTTATACCAGCGGAGGGAAGTGGACGCGGATATTCACTCATGCCCCATGGGGCACTATACGCCTGAATGAATGACACGACCCATTGATCTCCTGCTGGAGGTGAATGGGTCTTTTTTGTATATGTATTTTGCAGTTCAAAACTAAAGGAGGAAAAAGAGATGTCATTTTTGCAAAAGGTACGTCAACAGAATCCGCTTGTGCACAATATTACCAATGTGGTGGTGACCAATTTTACGGCAAATGGTCTGCTGGCACTGGGTGCATCGCCGTTTATGGCGTATGCCCATGAAGAGGTGGCTGATGTAGCAGCGATGGCGGGAGCTGTCATGCTGAATATGGGTACGCTGGATGAATATACACTGCAGTCGATTATGCTGGCTGGACAATCGGCCAACCGGGCGGGAGTACCTGTTGTATTTGATCCGGTAGGGGCCGGAGCGACTGCCTATCGTACAAAGGCTGCCCGGCAGGTGACCGAACAGATGCAGGTCGATATTTTGCGCAGCAATATTGCAGAGCTGGCTCATGTTGCCGGAGCAGAGTGGAATATTCGGGGCGTGGATGCTGGAGCAGGCGAAGGGGATCGGGTGAAGCTGGCGCAGCAATCTGCCCGGCAATTGGGAACGCTGGTCGTGGTAACCGGCCAGCAAGATATCGTGACCGATGGACAGACGACCTTGATCATAAGTAATGGGCATGAACTGCTGACACGCGTCACCGGTGCAGGCTGCTTGCTCAGCTCGGTGGTAGCAGCATTTGCGGCAGTGAGTGGAGGCAGGGAATACTGGTTACCTGCTGCAGCCGAAGCATTGGCCTTTTACGGAGCAGCAGCAGAGATTGCGGCTAAACTTACTGCGGGACAGGGAACAGGCAGCTTCCAGGTGGAACTGATCAACCAACTTTCCCTGCTAACCCCGGAAGAGCTGCAGAAGCTGGCACGAATCGAACGTTTGTAAGAATCGATCCCATGCATAAACAGTCATACCGTGCATTCCATATTTCGATCTATATATCCCTATCCAAAGGAGAGAGCAGCGATGAATATTCATCAGGCATTAACGATTGCAGGTTCGGACAGTGGGGGCGGTGCAGGCATACAGGCGGATCTAAAAACATTTCAGGAACTGGGTGTGTACGGCATGTCCGTGATCACAGCGGTAACCGCGCAGAATACGGCGGGCGTACAGGGCGTATATCCTGTCGAGATGGAAGGCGTAATCCAGCAGCTGAATTCGATCGGAGAGGATCTTGCACCGGATGCAGTCAAGACAGGCATGCTGTTCAGTGCAGATATTATCCGCGAAGTAGCACAGGCTGTACGCCGGCATGGCTGGCGACAGCTCGTAATTGACCCGGTCATGGTAGCCAAAGGAGGATCGGTACTGCTTCAGCAGCAGGCTGTACGAGCACTGATCGATGAGCTGCTGCCACTGGCAGCGATTATTACGCCGAATGTGCCGGAAGCTGAATTGTTGACCGGTATGACTATCCATACACTGGCTGAACGCGAAGAGGCTGCTAGGCAGCTGGTCCAGATGGGCGCACGCTATGCAGTCGTCAAAGGAGGACATGATCTGTCCACCAATCAGGCCGTGGATGTGCTGTACGATGGAGAGCAGTTCCATTATACAGAGAGTCCCCGTATCGACACGCCGCATACACACGGGACGGGATGCACCTATTCGGCAGCAATTACCGCCGAGCTGGCACGCGGCAGTGATATGCTGTCTGCAGTACGCACCGCCAAAGCATTTGTCCAGGCTGCAATAGCAGACGGACTGGGGATCGGCTCGGTACATGGGCCGACCAATCATTTTGCCTATCGGCGCAAAGGAGCTGTATTATGAAGCCTTCCGGAGAACATACCGAACCGAATGCCGGGCAGTCGGCAGAATATACCGTACAATCAGAGGAGCAGAATCGTATCCCTGCGCATGGCACCGAAGCGCGCAGCAGCTGGATTCGCGGAAGGCTGCCGGTATATCTGGTGATGGGTAGCATCAACTGTACCCGTTCACCGGAACAGGTGCTCACAGAAGCAATTGCGGGAGGAACGACTCTTTTTCAATATCGGGAAAAAGAGAACGGGGCACTGACTGGCAGCGATTCCCTGGAACTGGCTCGGAGGCTGCAAAGGATATGCAGAGCGCACGGCGTTCCTTTTATAGTCAATGACGATCTGGAGCTGGCACTGCTGCTGGATGCGGATGGCGTGCATATTGGTCAGGATGATGCGCCTGCTGTACTGATCTGGCAGCAGCTGGGGCCGGACAAGATTGTTGGCGTGTCTGCCCATTCCCTGGCCGAAGCACAGCAGGCGATTGCAGATGGAGCAGATTATCTGGGTATCGGACCTGTCTATCCAACCCGTTCCAAAGCTGATGCCGAGCCGGTAAAGGGAACTGCGATTATTGAACAGATCCGTGCAGCGGGGATAAACATACCTCTTGTTGGCATCGGGGGGATTCATGTTCATAATGCATTACCTGTGCTGCAGGCCGGAGCAGATGGGATCGCTGTTATTTCAGCTATCGCGGGGGCCATAGACAGCAGACAGGCAGCCGCCGAGCTTGCTGCTTTATTTTCGGCCAGTGATATGTATTGATAGCAGAATTGGAGTAAAGGATTATTTATAGCGTCTGCATTCGGTTGTGCCTGCACAGGGTAAACCGGATGCAGGCTTTTTGTCATATGTGATGTTCTTTTTGTGTGGGATCATCTGTTATGCAGCAGAGACATACTATTGGTTCATAACGATTTGAGATCGATCCGGCATTTCCTTTACAATCTGGTATATAAGCAATCAGCAAAGCGGCTCGTATGATCCGCTGCCGAAAGGAAGAGTCATTTGTTAAAAGAACGGATTGATTATCTCTGTCACAAAAAAGACATGTCACGCAAGGAATTGACCGACGGCCTGGTGACGCAGGCGCATTTCTCCAATATTCTGGCAGGCAGGTATCCGCTGCCGGATGATTTGGCAGAACCGATGGCCGAGCGGCTAGGCGTATCGCCGGGTTATTTGCTGCATACTGACGATCAGGATGATGATGTACTGCAGCAGGCGGATCAGATTGTAGAGCAGTTATCGGTGCAGGCATCAGCGCTTGAGGAGCAGCAGGTGAATGATCTGCCGGATCGGCATGATACGCTGACGGTGGAGCTGACTACCGCTCTCATGAAAGCGACTTATTATCAGCAGCTGAATGATCAGGATGCCTATGCTTATTTGCATCAGTCTTATCTGAATTTTTATCTGGAACGGTTTGGACGTCCGGATGAAGCCATGCTGCCCTTGCCGTTAACCAAGGCCATGTTGTTCTACAAAATCCAGTCTGCCCGCTCCCGGCAAAAATATCATGATGTGTTAACGCAGGTAGAGCAGTGGCTAAAGCTGCTGCCCGAGCAGGGAGAGACCTGGCTGACTGCACAGCAGATTCGCATGGAAGCTTGTGTACATACCCGGCAATTTGAACATGCCAAGCAGACTTTTGAAAAGATCACTTCGTATATTTATGAACAGCGGCTATTCCACCGTCTGTCCGGACTGTATGTACTATATAGCGGATATTGTCATTCCATGCAGCAGCCTCATGAAGCGCTGCTTGCCCTGTCGATGGCCGAAGCGCATCTGGTGTATGCGCAGCATCAGAGCGATACATGGAGCGCGATTATGAATAATCGTATTCTGATGCTTACCATGGCTGGCGAACTGGTGCAGGCAGAGCAGGAAGTAGATCGATTCGGCAGTATGGTCGATACACAGACGGTCGAAGTACAGCAGCAGATGGCCCCGGTGCTGCTGGTGTACCGGTGCGAGATAGAGCTGGCAAGGCAGGACTGGGCAGCGCTGGTGCAGCGATTGGAGCAGCTGCGCGCTCTGACGCTGACAGAGGACCAGCAGATGGCAGCACGATTTTATAGCAGCCAGCAGGCATTGGCTCATGGACAGGCGGATCTTTTTATAGAAGAAGCGACAGCCTGTCTGCCTTATTTTGAGCAGATTCGTCATCAGGAACGATTGAACATTCTGTATGAAGGGCTGGCTGTCATGTCGGAAGAGCAGCGCAGATACAAGGATGCAGCTTGGTATTACCGCAAACTGGTCTATTTGCTACGCCATGCCTAAAAGGCAATAATAGAGGGATATAACATCTACCAGAATACGTACATGGGCATGAAATGCATATCTAAAAGGTGAAAATATCCATAAAAAAGCCGATTTGCTGCAATAAAAAGTAAATGAGTAGCAGATTCCTCGCTGGCATATCTGATTTTATTTGTCGTAAGTGTCTTGTTTCCGCAAAAATTCAAACGATTATCGTATTTAAAGCAGGCTAACAGCCTGCTTTTTTGTATGTGCCGGAATGTATTGTGGCACGATTGCAACCTTTTTATAATAAAAGCAGGAACAACAATACAGGCGCAGGAGCGTGATCAAGATGGGATTTTTTAGACGAAATAAGAAGCAGCAGGATGCACTGGATCAGGCAGAGGAGACACTAAACAAAGGAATCAGCGGATTGTTTGTCAAAAGCATCATCCCCAAAGAACATCGTGACCGGATGAATGCAGGATTGCAATCTGCCCGTGATGCACAGACAGCCGTGCAGGGACATATTCCGGTGACTGCCATGGGGACAGTACTTACGATTCGGGATACCGGCAAATTGGTCAACTTTGATCCTATTGTCGTCATGACGCTGGATATCCTGGAAAATAGCGGTGCCCGCTATCAGAAAACGATGGAGACACTGGTGCCCAAAATGCAAATTCCCCGTCCGGGTGATCGAATCGGACTCGGTACACATCCATCCCGACCATCCGAATGGATCTACATGGGACCGCTGCACGGATAGTTGAGACTCAATCATCGATAAGGAGCAAAATAAAATGAGAAAAATTCTTGTAACAATAGGTTCACTCTGTCTTATGGCTGTTGCCATTCTACCGCTGTATGCCAACTTTCAGGGAGACGGTGCATTCAGTATTATAAATTCCAGCTGGTATCGTCCACTGATATATGTTGGCTTTGCTCTTGTATTTATTCCCTCTATTCTGGGTACTGTTTTTAGCCTGCGTACCGTAAAATCCGGCGAATCGGCTGTAGGATTGATTGAGCGGGTACAGCAGACTGGTACCTATATCAACGAGCAGCCGCAATTGGAGATTGATGTTGTAGTTACCCGTCAGGGTCATTCGCCTTACCCGGCACGTACACGAGCGGTTATTCCGCAGACGGCACTCGCCCAGTTCCAGCCGGGCAGCATTATTCCGCTGCTGGTTTCACCCAAAGACCCTGCCAAAGTCGGCGTCGATCTACAAGGCCAGGTCTCCCAGGTTGATATACAGAATCTGCTGCATGAGCGAATGATGCAGCAGGGAGTATCGCCTAATATTATGGAGATTGCCCAGCATGGTGAGCAGGCTTATGCCAAGGTGACAGATATAGTGCCTCTCGGAAATGCTGGACACGGCAAAGTCCGGCTGCAACTGACATTATCCATTACAACCAATCAGGGTGATACGGTTACGATAAATACACAGAAGGAAATCTTTGAGAGTCAGCTTCCTCTGGTGCAGCAGGGGCATGTGATCCGGGTGATGTATTCCCGTGCTCATCCGTCCGAGGTAGCCCTTGCGTTGCCGACAGGGGAAGAGGAACTGCGCCGTGTATTCGGGCAAAATAAATAAGCATTTTATTCGATTTATCCGTTTTGTTATTCGAAATACACGAAATAGACCAACTACAAAAAAAACAGCCAACTCGTACGGATTATCCGCTTAGAGATGGCTGTTTTGCTATATTTTTGGCATATGATCAAGCTGCTTTATGTGTGGGAGCCGTCGGGCTGCCGCCGCGCTGATGATTATTTCTTTTGAACAGAGTAGCTTTCAGATAAGGCAGTACCCAGCGATCCAGACCGACTTTACCGGCATTAGCACCAGCGACAACGATGAAGATCTCGGCCAGTAGCAGGTACGGGTTGGTGCTCACAGTACCCGAGAAGAGGAAGGCAAAGTTCATGACCATACCCATCAGGGCAGCGACGGTAGTGAAGGTACCAAGAATGAGTCCCAGACCGACAAGGAATTCACCGATCGGTACGAGGATGTTGAACAGTTCTACATTCGGCAGTGCAAAGTTCTGCAAGAAGGCGCCCCAGCCAGCTTGTACGCTTGGATGCTCGCCACCAGTGTTGGCGATAGCGCCGGTCAGGAATCCGGTAGCATCGAATCCGCCGGTCAATTTGCCCCAGCCGCCTTCAATCCACTGGAAGCCGATATACACACGTATGATAGTTAACAACCACATTGCCACTTTGCTTTCTCTAAGCCATCTGTTCATAATTGATGCACCCCTTAAGTATAGTATCAAGCTATTTTGTTAATGCTGTGATGTTATGTGATGATTGTCTCTTTCATGGTTTTATCTTAAAACATTCCTAAATTTTAATATGTAACAAAAATCACAATCTAGCTTAATTTTTAATATTTTATGATTAAGGAGCTTAAACTTTAGAGTTTGTAAAAAATAGCATATTCATACGGTTTGTTACTTTATGGTTGGAATGGGTATTCCGCCTGTGCAATACCAGACTGCTTATTTGTCTGCGTAATATGCTTTCCAAACGAGACAGAAATTTGCCAAATCTGATCTTTTCGGTTCTCCCATTGCTACAGCTATGTATATAATGGATATATTGTCTGAAACTGCTTGCTTGTATTCGGTAATCCGGCAGGAGATGAATACAAACGTACATAATCCGTAGAAACGCCTATTACAAGGACATAAAAGAACAGCAGATCCATCGATCCAGCCGACTGCAGTATTTATGTATTGCTCTCCATGATCTACTGGTTCACAGGGAATTCACCTGCGCGGTATATGATTTGATATAGCAGCTGTGTTCATTGCATTTCTGCTCATGCCTGACGTTGTGGTTTGGGATGATGAGAGAAATGCTCTTGTCTGCAGCCCATACGCTGCTGTCACGCTGGCTGCTTTCTCTGCTGCGTCCTTTATTCAGAGGAGGATATGATGAAAATTACCAGGTTGCCATTTTTCAAAGGATTGATGCCTGTTGTGCTCGGCATCAGCCTGACTGCCTGTCAGTCGGAGGAAGTTGCTGCTCCGCCGCCCACTGCCGTACCCGCTCCGGAACAAGCAGAGCCTGCACCGAAACCGGAAGTACAGGTACCGGCTTATACTGCGCCGCTCACCGGTCTTGCGGTCAAAAAGCCTGATCCGGCGCGTCCTGTAGCAGTTATGATTAACAACGCACCGGCGGCAAGGCCGCAGTCCGGTCTTGCCGAAGCCGATATGATCTATGAAGTGCTTGCCGAGGGAGGGATTACCCGTCTGGTCGCCATTTACCAGAGTTACCACGGTGACGCTACCATCGGTCCCGTACGCAGCATCCGTCCATATCTGATTACTCTCGGGGAGACGGTTAATGGGTTGCTCGTCCATGCCGGCGGCAGTACGGATGCCTACGCGATTTTGCAAAATGGAAACAAGGAACATCTCGACGAAATTACTAACGCCAGCGCTCCATTCTGGCGTGATTCCAGCCGCAAGGCACCTCATAATCTGTATACCAATGAGCAAAAGCTGCGCAAAGCAGCAGCGGGTAACGGATACACGGAGCAGGTAACCCTGCCGGTCTATCCGTTCCTGCCAGCTGAGGATGATTCATCCAAGGATGTAGTAAGTACAGAACATACAACCGGTGAAGCGGCTAATTCTACTGCCGCAGATAACTCTCCAGCGTCTGCCTCCGATGCAGAACAGGTGAATTCCATACAGCTCAAGTATCTGCTCGATAGCTATACGGTCGGCTACACGTATGATTCAGCCAGCGGCCTGTATACCCGAAGCATGAATAACAAGCCGCATATCGATCTGAACACCAAGCAGCCACTGACCGCTGCCAATGTAATCGTAATAGGTGCGGATTACAAAGTGCTGGATGATGTGGGACGTCTCAGTCTTAATCTGGATGCCGGCGGCAAAGCGCTAATGTTCCAGCAGGGGCGGATGATTCGCGGTGAATGGAGCCGCACCAAAGGGGATGTAATCCGGTTCCGAAGCGACGGTCAGGAGACTCCGCTCGTTCCCGGCGTCACTTACTACAATATTGTGCCGAATAGCCCTTCATTTGACAGTCACCTTACAATTGACGGTAAAAAAATGGAGAATAATGGATAAAATTAAGACTTTCGGTGTAATGATATAAAGAACAACTGAAGTTTGTATGAGAATTGTAGATTATTTGTTAAGCTATTCTTTACAAAACCGCACACGGATTGATAAGATAACAAAGGTTGTTATCAAAGCCAGAATTGTGCTTAAAATGCGATTTTACGACATTTTTCGGCAAAATTTCGAAAAGGGGTTATAGGAATGCGTATTAAAAAGAAGGATATCTTTTTTGAGACGCTGGAGAATATGGCAGATAGCCTGGTACAGGCTGCGGATTACTTCGCAGAGCAGGTCGCAAGCCTTCAAGACATTCCACAGTTTACCAAAACGATGAAGGATTATGAGAATCAGTGCGATACGTATACCCATACGATCATCACCGAGTTGAATAAGACGTTCATCACGCCGCTGGAGCGCGACGATATCATGGAACTCACGACCAAAATGGATGATGTAATGGACGGTCTTGAAGCCTGTGCTTCCCGCTTCGAGATGTATCATCTGAACAAGCCGGACCAGTATATCAATGCCTTTGCAGAAATCCTGCGCGAGTGTGCCTATGAGATTCAAAAAGCGATCCAACTGCTTTCCCAGAAAAAACTGCTGCCGATCCGTGAGCACTCGATCCGCCTGAATGATCTGGAGAACCAGGGCGATGATATCATGCGCAAATGCATCACGGAACTGTTTGCTACTATTACAGACCCTATCGAATTGATCAAACGCAAAGAAATCTACGAACGTCTGGAGAATACGACAGATTCTTGCGAAGACGTAGCCAATATGCTGGAATCGATCGTTATGAGCAATTCCTGATACCGGAAAGAAACCGAACCGACATATAGACGAGCTGGTTCGTTTTTCTTTTGTCACCTGGCAGAAACTGAGCTACTTTTAGGAACAGATTATTGATGCTAACAGAAGATTCGGATTTTGCCGCGATTGCAAAATCTTAAGATAATTAAGGAGGTAGTATCATACAGCTTCTCTGCCAATAGGAGTGGGGAGAAATCCTGTGTGATGAACAACTATGGTAGAAACCTCAATATTCGTGCTATGTATTGTCGTATTCCTGGCACTGGCGTTTGATTTTATTAACGGCTTCCATGATACGGCTAATGCAATTGCCACATCGGTGTCCACCCGGGCACTGCCGCCGCGTACTGCCATTTTGATGGCTGCGATCATGAACTTCCTCGGTGCGATTACATTCACCGGTGTTGCCAAGACAATTGGCGGCAGTGTAGCCGATCCGGCGACGCTGGAAAATGGGATACCAATCGTTATAGCGACGCTGATCGCAGCGATTATCTGGAACCTCGCGACCTGGTGGTTCGGGATTCCATCCTCGTCCTCCCATGCACTGATTGGTGCATTGGCAGGAGCTGTCTTTGTCGGAGCAGGTTCAAGTTCTGTCAATTGGAGCGGATTTATCAAGATCGTCGAAGGTCTGCTATTGTCTCCGCTCATCGCTTTTGCGATTGGTTTTATCTTTATGCATATTCTGAAATGGATCTTCGCCAAGCGCAGCCCGCACTCGGTGAACAAAGGCTTCCGGACGATGCAGATTCTGACGGCAGCCCTGCAATCCTTTTCCCATGGTACGAATGATGCGCAGAAAGCAATGGGGATTATCACTTTTGCTCTCGTAGCGGCAAATGTCCAGGATCATCTGGAAGTTCCGCTCTGGGTCAAAATCTCTGCCGCGACTGCGATGGCACTCGGTACTTCTGTTGGTGGATGGAAAATCATCAAAACGATGGGTACCAAGATTTTCAAAATCGAGCCGATCAACGGATTTGCCGCTGATGCGACATCCGCGACGGTTATCTTTACAGCTACACTGACTCACCTGCCGGTAAGTACAACCCATGCGGTAACTTCCGCAATTCTCGGTGTAGGCGCCGCCAAGCGCTTCCGTGAAGTGAAATGGGGACTGGCAGGCCGGATCGTTATTGCCTGGGTAGTGACCATTCCTATTGCGGCAACACTGTCCGGAATTATTTACAAAGTCATGTTCGATCTGTTCTAAGCTTCTACTCGTATATCCGTTTGAACGATTCCGCCGTTTCTTGCGAACGGCGGTTTTTTATGCGATTCTAGCCTTATCTGATTTCCGAGAAAAGAGGTCGAACCGTGATACGTATAATGGGCGTTACGCATGAACATATGATTGTGGAAGATGTACCGCTGGAGAAAGTGAAATCCGGCGATTATTTGTGGTGCTGGGTCGATATGGATCGTCCTACCGAAGAGGAATCAGAGCTGTTGACCACCTTTTTTGACTTTCATCCGCTGGCTGTGGAAGACTGTATGCATCTGCTGCAGCGGCCCAAGATGGATTATTATACCGGTGTGGAATTTATGGTATTGCATGCGGTGAAAAGGGATACGCTGAATGTGGAAGAGGTGGATCTGTTCATTGGTGAGCATCTGCTCGTCTCCTTCCATCATCAGAAGCAGCCGGAAGTCGATTCTGCCTGGGAAAGGGTACTGAGCTATCGTACCGGCAAGCGTCCCAAATGGATGCGTGGACCGGTAGCAGCAGCGTATATTATTATCGACAAAATTGTCGACGAGTATTTCCCGTGTGTATTCGATATCGAAGATGAACTGAACGAACTGGAGAGTCTGGGACCTGATGAAGCGGTCGATGAACTGCTGGCACAGGTATTTGCTCTGCGTTCACGTCTGCTCAAGCTGCGCCGCACCGTGGTACCGATGCGCGATCTGATGTACCGGGTTGTGAACTCCCAGCATATGCAGAAGGTCGATGAGCATCATTCCTACTTTGGCGATATCTATGATCATCTGCTTAAATTATCCGATATGATCGAAGCGGACCGCGAGATGACATCGGATCTGCGTGACAGCTATATCTCGCTCAACTCGAACCGGATGAACACGATCATGAAAACACTAACGGTCATTACGACCATCTTCATGCCGTTGACACTGATTGCAGGCATTTATGGGATGAACTTTGAATTTATGCCGGAGCTGCATTGGAAATATGGTTACTTTGGCGTGCTGCTGCTAATGTTCCTGCTGGGCGGGTGCATGATGCTGCTATTCCAGCGCCGGGGATGGTTTAAATAAGCTGTACGGTAATTTTGGAAGATTTTATGAAGAAGACGTGCTGATTCTGTGATACTGTACATCGTTAACGCTTGAAAAAACAAATGGTAATCTATACAATGAAATTACATTAACCGTAGTAGGGGATGATCTAATCGTGCAACTTAAAAAACTTGATGATAAAAGTGTCGATCAATTATTCGAAGCGATCCTGACGCTCAAAAACCTGGAAGAATGTTATGTATTTTTTGATGACCTGTGCACAGTGAACGAGATTCAATCGCTGTCCCAGCGTCTGGAAGTAGCTCGTATGCTGGGCAAAGGCGCAACGTATAATCAGATCGAAGCGGAGACTGGCGCGAGTACAGCGACCATTTCCCGTGTCAAACGCTGCCTGAACTATGGTAATGACGGATACAAAATGACGCTGGAGCGTCTGGGGAGATAATCATGATGAAACCGGGTGTATTGATAATCAGTCATGGATCGCCGGACCCGACATGGATGCACTGGATTGATGATGCAGTAGCAAACACCTCCTTTCCTGCCGATCTGCCTGTAAGTTCCGTCTATCTGGACAATGTTCCGGGACGATTCATACAGGACGGGATTGATGAACTGGAGGGACAGGGAGTGACCGATCTGCTCGTTATTCCGCTGTTCGTGTCCTCCGGCAGTACACATATGGATGAGATTGCCTACGCACTGGGCGTAAAGGCAGAACCGGATCGGGAGACAGATCTGGAACCGTTTACCATTAGAGCCAATGTGCACTTTGGTTATCCGGTAGACGACGATGATGATATTGCCCATATGGTATGGGACAAGGTCAAGCATCTGTCGACTGTCCCGCAGGAGGAGACAGTACTGGTAGTTGGTCATGGCAGTATCCATGATGGATTCCGTCACCGCTGGGAAAAGGGCATCTCGTCGCTTGCCGAGCGTGTTGGACATATCAGCGGTACGGCTCATGCCGATTATGCGCTGCTGAATCCGGACAGTCTGCGTGCCAAGACCGAAGAGTGGACAAGCCGTGGCTATCGCGTGCTGATTGCGCCACTGTTCCTGAGCTCGGGCATTTTCCTGCGGTCGGTGATTCCAGGGCGTATTGAAGGGTTAAGCTATGAATATGCCGGTGAAGCGCTGCTGCCGCATCCGCGGTTGTCTCATTGGATGGAGCGTCAGGTAGAACTTCTGATGCAGCAGCTTCAGGTTGTAGAATAGGACATAGCCGGCCTGACCGGATCGGGTAGTTAGCGCTGCCTCTATGATCTGCACAACAGGCGAATCACAACAATATTAGGTGGCATGGACATGAAAAGAGCGAGGTTAATCTATAACCCGACTTCCGGTCGTGAAGAGATGAGACGCCGTCTGGCGGACATCCTGAAGCGTCTGGACGAGGGAGGCATCGAGGCCAGCTGTCATGCAACGACAGGTGAATCCGATGCGACGGTGGCTGCCATGGAAGCAATTGAACGCGGCGGTTACGATATGATCATTGCCGCTGGTGGCGATGGAACGATCTACGAAGTGATCAATGGCATGGCTGCTTACGACAACCCGCCGCCGCTGGGCATCTTCCCGCTGGGAACAACCAACGATCTATCCCGTGCGCTGGGAATCTCGCGCAACTGGGAGCAGTACTGTGATCTGGTCATCCGCCAGCAGTCGCGTCCAATCGATATCGGTAAGGTCAACGACCGTTACTTTATCAATATCGCGGGCGGTGGTTCCTTTACCGAGCTGACGTATGAGGTGCCCAGCAAGCTCAAGACAATGATTGGACAGATGGCCTATTACATGAAGGGCATCGAGAAAATGGTCAATCTGGCGCCTACCGAGCTGATTATAAGGGCTGAGGGCATGGAGACCATCCATGACCAGTTCATGATCTTCCTCGTGGCTAATACGAATTCGGTCGGCGGATTTGAAAAGCTGGCGCCGGATGCGCGGATCGACGATGGACTATTTGATGTGCTGGCAGTACGCAAGTGCAATCTGGCCGAGTTTATCCGCCTCGTCACGATGGCGCTGCGCGGTGAGCATCTGGACGATCCCAAGGTACTCTATTTCCGGACAAGCAAGCTGGATATCGAAGCCCCACGGGCGGATGAAGTCATGCTTAATCTGGATGGAGAGCTGGGCGGCAGTCTGCCGGGCCATTTTGAAGTGATGAAGCACAAGCTGCGTATCTTCGCGGATGATAAGTAACGACTGATCTAATCCGCTGCTCTCTTATCTGATGGTTATGATGGATAATGTAGAATTTAGATTTAACCAATTGTATGACTGACTCAAGCTCATAACAGCTCCTGTACACTCTATCGTTGACGTTTCTACATGGAAATGTCTCTGCCGAGTGGATGGGAGCTTTTTGCTGTTGCCAAAAATCAGAGTATAATAGATATAGTGGGGATGAACAGTATCGTCAATGACACGTAAGTACATCCAAGTATATTCAAGTACGTTCGAATACATATATTTAACTGCCTGTACGACATCTTTTGCTGTATATGCATTAGAACTCAGTATTGAAGCAGGTTAGCCAGAATCATACCTATCCAAGTGTAAAGGAGATTGAGGATTACGATGGAATACAGCAATCTATTATCAGACGAAGAGTTGAAGCAGCTCATGGAACGATATGAAGTCCCTGAATTAGAAAACTATCTGCGAGAACATCAGCGTCCAGTGGTCAAAATGGTACGCGGTGAAGGCGGCAACGGTCAGACCGGCTGTTCACGCTTTGGAGGCAGTCCAGATCTGCCAGTAGGTATGGAGTGGCCGCGAAGTCAAGGTGGCGAATGGATGACATTGGTCGCCCAGCTAAACCTGTCACAGATTACTGCGGAGATCAAGGACTCAGCTCATGGCGCAATTCCTGGATCGCTGCTTCCTGCGCAGGGTATGCTGTACTTTTTCGTAGGCCAAGACGAGCCTGCTTATAACATCGAACATCGTGTGCTGTACTGGTCAGGTATGGATACTTCGCTATTAACCTGTTATGAACCGGATGGTCTGACGATACTGGAAGAGGAAGCAGAGGAGCCGTTTTTACCTTACCAGGTGCATGCACAGGCCAGAGTTGAATTCCCGAATTACGGATATAGTGAAGTCTATAATCTGGATGATGAAGAGATTACAGAAGAGACCGCAGAAAACTATCTGCTGCTCACCGAAGAGATGGGCTGGGAACCTGAACATGTGATCGGCAAAATGCTCGGCTACGGTGATGGACAACATGGGGATCACGAGTTCGTCGCGGCATCCTATTTGCATACCGGGAAGCATACGTATAATCAGGAAAAAGACAAAAAGCGCATGATTCAGCACTTTGGTGGAGATGAACAGAAAGTGGATCAGGAGATTGATGAGATGCTGATGCTGCTTGAGGTGGACAGTGACCGGGATATTGGATTCCTCTGGTGGGATGCAGGATGTATCCATTTTTTCATTCGCAAGGAGGATCTGCTGGCAGGGAATTTTGAGCGAACGTATTGTTCGATTTACTCTAGTTAAAATAGTAATGTGCTTAAAATGTAGCTAATCCATCATCCGTTTTATATGTTGAAACGGGTGAATACATAAGGAAGCGGAAGAGAAGCAAGAGGGAAGGGCGGTGGGACATGAGTAGTTTTATTGTGTGGATGATCGTAATCAATACGCTGTTTTGGTTAGTCTGCTGCCTTGGCACAGCTCATGTGGTTCGATTCTTGCCCAAGTCCTGGTACGAAAAAAATGATTGGTTTTTTGCGGAACATTCTTTCGAAAAAAAATTATATAAAAAAATTCGCCTCGATCGGTGGAAAGATAAGCTTCCGGAAGGCGGCGGGTTATGGAAATTCCAAAAGAAAGAACTCCATGAGACACTTACTTTGGAATATACAGATCGATTCATTTTAGAAACGAAATATGGCGAAGTCGGGCATTGGTGCATGGCTGTATTGGGCTTTGCTTGCATATGGGTGAATCCAAGCAGCTATGCGAATGTCGCTCTGATTTGCGCGATCGTCAATGTGATCGTTCAAATCCCATTTTGTTTGATTCAGAGGTACAATAGGCCACGGCTGATTCGTTTGAAATCACGTTTGGCGCGTAAGAATACGCAATCACATACGACTAAGCCCCAGACCGATGCAGGTGTCTAATCAAGCCGTATCCAAGCAGAAGTCCATTTCGAATTATCTTGCGTCTTCACAATAGGATACAAGGCTAACTTATAATTGATTTTATCCAGATTGAGATGCAGCTCTTGGATGCTGCGCTCAATCTTTTTTTAGTTTGAGCATCATTTCCTTGCGGCATCCTCTTTTAAGATATATGAAGATATACCGATTAAGTGAGAAGAACGAGCTTTCTTCCCGTTACTAAAAATATACTTGATAAAAGTACCTATATTGTATTGTCACATTCGTTGGTTTTCTATACAATTTAGTAGTTGCCCATCGGGCAGTCTGAGGTAGTGACGAAGAGGCTAAGAATGACGTGTGGAAATATGGTATAGAAAATGGAGTAATGATTATGAATAAAGACCGCAAAGGCGGCAAAACATATAATTCGAATAAGCGTAAACCGGCGGCGGTGTCGGCGGCGATCGCAAATCTGCCGGTTGCCAAGAATGATGAGTTGGAGCTGGATATTGTTGGACTGACTCATGAGGGAGAAGGAGTAGGTCGCGCAGAAGGATACACTTTGTTTGTCGCGGGTGCACTGCCAGGTGAGAAGGTACAGGCTCGCGTAGTGAAGACGAAGAAGCAGTACGGATATGCCAAAATGCTGACACTACTGCAGGAGAGCCCGGATCGTGTCAGTGCGCCTTGTCCGATCTACTCCCAATGCGGCGGCTGCCAGATTCAGCATATGAACTATCATGCACAGCTAGCATGGAAACGTCAGCATGTGATCGACAATCTGCAGCGCATCGGCAAGCTGAATGTGCTGTCAGATCATGCGAACCTGCCGCAAGGAGCAGCTGGATCCGCGAGTATCACATCCGGAGCTGCCGAACAGCAGGACGGCAATACCCAACCACTTAGCGCAGCCACCGGGCAGCCAGATCCAGCAGCTTCGACACAGGGTATACGTGTCCTGCCTACACTCGGTATGAGCGAGCCATGGCGCTACCGCAACAAGGCACAGGTCCCGATGGGCGAAGAAAATGGTCGCCTCATCGGCGGATTCTATGCACGGGGAACGCACCGGATTATCGACATGCAGAGCTGCCTGATCCAGGACAACCGTAACGATCAACTGGTGAACAAAGTGAAGCAGATCGGCAGCGATCTGGGCATTCGTCCATATAACGAAGAGACCGGTGAAGGACTGCTGCGCCATGTGGTGGTCAAGGTCGGCTTCAGCACCAATGAGATGATGGTGGTGCTCGTCACCAACGGTAGCCGTCTGCCACGCCAAGAAGAATGGATTGAGCACATCCGCACCGAGATGCCGCAGGTCGCCAGCATCTGCCAGAACATCAACACCCGCCAGACAAACGTGATTTTCGGCGACGAGACGCGTGTACTGTGGGGCAGCGAAGTCATTCACGACTATATCGGCGATGTGAAATTTGCCATCTCGGCACGATCCTTTTACCAGGTGAATCCGACACAGACCGAAGTGCTGTATGAGCAGGCGGTGAAGTATGCAGGGTTAACCGGCAAAGAAACCGTTATTGACGCCTACTGTGGCATCGGCACGATCTCGCTATTTCTCGCGCAGCATGCCGAGCGTGTGTATGGCGTGGAGATTGTCAAAGAAGCGATCGAGGATGCTCGCAAGAATGCGAAGCTGAATCAGATGGATAACGTAGAGTTCGAAGTCGGCGCATCCGAGGATGTGATTCCGCGCTGGAAAGAGCAGGGGATTACGCCGGACGTCATCGTTGTCGATCCACCGCGTAAAGGGTGCGATGAGCGCCTGCTGACGACGATTCTAGAAATGCAGCCGGAGCGAGTGGTGTACGTGTCGTGCAATCCATCGACGCTGGCACGGGATTTGAAAGTGCTGGAGGATGGCGGGTATGTCACGACGGAAGTGCAGCCGGTGGATATGTTCCCGCATACGGTGCATGTGGAATCGGTGGCGGTATTAGTTCGCGAAAAATAATATACAAGTGTAAAGGTAGCCAGCTCTCTCTTTTTGAGGGAGCTTTCTTTTATGAAAAATAAGGTTCACAGTTGCATAAATTCTAATACTATAGAAATGAAGTAGCCTATACGATGCTTGGTTTGCTGCTGATAATTCTCATAACTATAAAGCGTAACCCATCAATAACTGAAAAGAAGGTGAGTACGAAATGAATCGGTATAATTGTCCCTGCTGTGGCTATCCTACATTGGAGGAGAGACGGAGTTGGGAGATTTGTTGTTTATGTAACTGGGAGGATGATGGGCAGGATGATCCTGATGCAGACCGAGTCTATGGTGGTCCTAATGAGGATTATTCTCTTACCGAAGCCCGGAAGAACTTCAAAATGCACTACACTATGTACAGGGACACACAAAGAATCCTGCAACAAACTGATAAAGAAATCCAGACAAAGAAAAGCCTGATTCATGCATTCAAGCAACTGGAAACTGCAGCAGATGCATGTATCCCATACATATGGCAGGAAATCTATTCATTTGAAAAGGTGCTAGCAGATCTTGTTCATGAAACCGTCGAAAGATACAGTAACAATATAGAGAAACATCAGAAGGTCATCCACCTGATTAATTCTGACAATCCGGATACGGTTGTAGACGGCTTGTTGTCTCTGGCATTGAGTGCAGACGATAGAGAGTTTGCCGAACAAGTGATGACCAGGTACAGTCAGCATGATAATGAAAACATAAGAGGAATAGCGATTCTTTGTTTTGGTCATATCGCAAGAATACACGGAGCAGTACATAAGGAGCGAATTATCCCGCTTATCCAAAATGCACTACATGATGAAAGTTCGTTTGTCAGAGGACATGCAGAGTCAGCACTGGAAGATATTTATATGTTCTGTCAGTAAAAAAATAAAGATAATTTCCAAAGCCTTTCGTTGAGCTCTTTCCGGTAAGCTCCATGTCATTCAAATAAATTAAATAAAGGATAATTCTATGGCCAATTCATTCTCTAATAAAAAGAAAATCCGTGGTTGGAAGCGTCGAATCAAACAGATTGAGAAATGGAAACAACGTCATATTGATCTGGATATAGAGCAGTTATACCGTAACCATAGACACTATGTAAAGTTGTGGATTGACCCATTTTACAGGTTCACCAGACGCAATCCTCCAATCTGGTATTCTCGATTAATCCTCGCGGATATGGTAGAAATCTATCAATCCTGGTCACAGCAGATGCAACGTTTGAATGAACCATTCTATCTGAAAATATGGCTCTATCATCCTAATTTTATTCATTCACAAATAGTTGTCGCTTTTCGTGAGTGCTTCGATTATTACGATAATACATTCGATAAAAGCAACGAGTATAAAGTATTTCCTTCACATCGGTACAAGAGCATATCTGGTCTTCAGGAATTTAAATGGGAACTTGCAATAGATTCAGTTGATTACTGGCTTTCTGATTTACAAGAGGATATTGGAATGGGGATTAGAACCGATAAGGATATTGAGGCTATTAAAAATAAAGCATACAAGTGTGAAACTGTACAATTAGGTATCAGTGAGGATACTGTTTATAAGGTTAGAGTAGGTGATGTTTGGTTAGGCGATATTAGATAACAAATGAAAAAGTAAAAAATGCTCGGACTTTTTTTACCTTTGTTAAATTGGTAAGGGTGATCTTCAACATACTAAGCTATATGGATTGGTTAGCAACCGGTCGTGAGAACTATGTTAGTCGAAATCGATGGTTTTTTTCAACAAGTTATAGTTTGGGGGCGGAAATGCAACCAATATGAGCTGAATACAATGTATTATCATGCATTAACACGAGTCACACATATTGAAGAACTGGCCAAAGTATTCTGTGATCTCTATGATTTTGAGATAGTGCCGTATTCAGCAGATCTGCGAGTAGATTTTGTGATCGATACCGATATTAACCACATTTATTCTCCTAGATAAAAAAGTCCCTGACCAATTCAGTCAGGGACTTTTTTTACAGTGATCTTGCTAAACCCCAAAGATTCAAAATATTCTCTAAAGTGTTGGTAGAAACTGTTGCTTGAGTATAAGGTACCTCAGTTTATTTGGAAGAAGCAGATTTTTCCGACTCTCCTGCTTCGCGACCACTGTGCTGGATCGAATCAGGAATAAATAGATTGCGACCCGGCAGTTGATTTTCCCACATGATCGAATTGTACAGACGTTCTGGATCGATCAGGGGAGAACCTCCATTAATACGCGGAATCTTCATTAGATCCGTATCACGGGTAGCCAGTCCAAGCTCGGTTGTAAAGGCATAACGGATGCCTACATCTTGAGCCACTTTTTCCACTTCGGGTGTATGCAATCCGTAAGGATAAGCAAAGGTATTCACGACATGAGGCGTAAGCGGGCGAAGTGCTTCTACACATCGTCTGAGATCATTTTCGATACGTGCGAGATAATGTTCATGAGTCTCGGTGACGCCATCTTTCACCGATGGAGCGGTAAGTGCATCGGTGGTATCACTTGTTTTGTAGTGCAATTTGTTAGTGTGTGCTTGTACTTCCATATTAGGATCTGAGCGGGTCATATTTTGGATTTCGGCTTTGGTCATATGGGGAGTTGCCACCAGAGCACCTTTGCTAAAATCTCCTGTAATGACAAAGCTAACGCCCGGAATATGGCGCTGTTTCATAATCGGATAAGCAGTGGTATAGAAATTCTCATACCCATCGTCAAATGTGACCAGTACCGCATTATCCGGTACTTTGCCGCCTTCCATAAAAAGACGGAATTGTTCAAGCGAAATGAAATTCATATCTTTGGAACGCAAATAATCCAATTGAGCAGCAAACAGCGCAGGGGTAATAATATCTCCACCCTGCTTGACCGGATCGATATCGTGATACATCAATACAGCCACTTTGTGCTGATAACGATCTTTTTTGGCAATCGAAGCAAATTGTTCTACAGGCGGAAGCTGATTTGCGGATAAAGGTTGATTTACTACGTTGTTAGAAGCTCCCTGAATAGAATCTCCTATGCGATTGGCTTGCGCAGTAGTAAAGGATGAAAATAAATCATGATCGGAATACAGTGCCATCAGGATAAGCGCCATGGCTATAGCTGTTACTAGGCCGGTAATGACAAACACAGATATTTTGAATAACTTCATACATAGACCATCCTTTGCCAGAAAGTAAGAGGCGTCAATAGACGTAATATCGGAAAATAGAGAGTAGGAGATAACAGTTACGCAGTACAAATAGTGAAAGAAGTAGACTTTGTACCTTTTTAATATCATACCAACCATTTTATGGTAACCTATAGCTGCAAGTTATTCCCAAACCTGAAAGGAGTGATGGGTTTTGAAAAGCGTAACTAATCCAAATTACATAGTGATGAGAGGGCTGTCCTCTTAGTGAAATGCAGTCCTCTCATGGCTAACGGGAGGAAAAAACGAAATGATGAAATTAAGCAATATGGTCAAAGGCTTGTCCGGGGATGCTATCGCCCAGGAGCTTATCCAGCATTGGGAACATGACGAGAGCAGCTTGTTATTCTGGCGCGCCAGTTCCAACTTTGTATATGCGTTCGAGCACAAGCAGATACGATACTTTTTGCGATTCAGTTCGGATCAGGAACATTCTATTGGGCAGATTACGGCAGAGCTTGAATACATGGAGTATCTGTTGTCCCATAACTATCCTTGTGTTGCTCCGATTCGTTCTGTACATGGCAGATACGTGGAGACGCTGGCACATGATGGAGGAACCTATTTTGCTGTTGTATTTCAGGCAGCTGCAGGGGCTGCTCTGGATGAGGATATTACCGAAATGCAGTGTGAAGATTGGGGGAGATCGCTTGCCACTCTGCACCAGCTAGCCATGTCGTATCAACCTATTCAGGTGGCAAGGTGGAGCTGGCAGGATATCCTGCAAAACATAGACACGGTATTACAGGCTCATCCGGATGAAAAGGAAGCTGTAGAAGAGCTGCGTATACTGACAGCACAGCTACATTCTTTGCCAATCTCCAGCAACAATTTCGGTTTAATCCATTATGATTTTCAGCTGGACAATCTGTTCTATCAAGAGAATCGTCGCTTGTTTACCGTGATTGATTTCGATGATGCGTTCTACAGCTGGTATGTGCAGGATTTGGTTACAGCGCTGCATGATTTTCTGGACGATAATATGAATCTGGACCATTCGCAAGTGAAGTCCTTTCTGCAAGGATACCGCTTGGTTCGTCCGCTCAGTGACGAAGATATGAGAGCGCTACCCTATTTGCAGCGGTTCATGAAGTTGTATCAATTCTCGAAATTGCTATGGTCGCTGGAAGGTTCGGATGTAGCAGATGCCCCGGAGTGGCTAGAGGATCTGAAAATCAAGCTTGTCCGTGCCAGAGATCGATTGAGACAGGGATTCTGAGAATAAGCAATTAGCTTCTTTCATTTAACATAAAGAATTCAACCGATCTGCCTATAGGGGTAAAATTGATATAGTAGCGGCGGCAAGTAGGAGTGTAACTGCCTGTTCAACGAGAAGCAAAGCTGGTACATCAGCTTTATTTGCATAACTGCTCATTCCATTCAGAAAGGATGAACTACATTGAAAAGACTCGACGGAAAAACGGCGTTAATCACAGGAGGAGCGTCCGGCATCGGCCTGGCATCCGGTATTCGTTTTGCACGGGAGGGGGCGAATGTAATTCTGACAGACATTACTGAAGCTCGCAAAGAGGAGATCGTCTCACAGGTAGAAGCAGCAGGCGGCAAAGCCCTCTTCCTCAAGCATGATGTCACCCTGGAAGAGGATTGGCAGCATGTATTCAAGCAAGCAGAAGAGACATTTGGACAGGTCGATATCGTGATGAATAATGCGGGCATCGGGCTGCAGGGTAACGTGGAGGAGACTAGCTATTCCGATTGGAAAAAAGTGATCGACGTCAATCTGAATGGCGTCTTCCTCGGAACCAAATATGGAGTGATTCATATGAAAGAGCATGGCGGATCGATTATTAATATTTCCTCGATCGAAGGTCTGATCGGTGATCCGCGTATCGCGGCTTACAATGCCAGCAAAGGCGGCGTACGCATACTGACCAAGTCGGCTGCATTGCATGCGGCTCCGTACAAGATCCGTGTGAACAGCATCCATCCGGGATATATCAACACACCGATGATCGGCGAAGATCCAGAGACGTTGAAGTATCTGATTTCACTGCATCCGATGGGGCATCTTGGAGAAGCCGAGGATGTGGCCAATATGGCGCTGTTCCTTGCTTCGGACGAGTCCAAATTTTCAACGGGTTCGGAGTTTGTGGTAGACGGGGGATATACGGCGCAGTAATAGATGATGTCAGAGGCGAGTTGCAGGAATGCGACTGACTTTGGCAAAGGATATCTAAAGGAAATGTATCCAAAATAGATTCTATTTGGCGAGTCGGATTGGATGAATATCGGATTAGATGAATAATAGATACTTATCAAAAAAACAGCAATCGATATCCGATTGCTGTTTTTTGATGGAATTACAGGACGGACCAATTCTGTGCATACCAAGAGATACTAGGGGCAATATAGACCATAGGATATTGGCTTAACAGCGTCGCTCTGTTTATTTCAGTTGTTCTTCTTCCGGTATATTGAAGATACCCTGTTGGCTTTGTTCGGGTGTAGCGGTTGGTAGTTCTGTCATTTTGCCGTTTTTATCGATGATTCCATAATGGAATGCTCCCGGAAGAGAGAAAGCAAAGTAGACTCCACCTGTCGGAATCGATGGCATTTTGCCTTTGGAATCTATTATTTTATAGGGAACAATAGGCAGATTCGTATTTTTGACTTGTTGCTTCAGATCCACTTTTGCGGACCACAGCAGCTCGGCATGATTGTTAATAATACGATAGTAATTCACGATATCCATATGTTGTTTGAAGAACTCGTCTACTTTATTTTTGGGAAAGTAGGTCGTATACAGCATATTGTCGCCTGTCTCTGGTGTCTCCAGCAAGGTGCCTGTTTTGTCGACTGCGGGAAAACGAATCGCAGCGTTACGTGCTGTAGCGGTGTCGCTGGATTGAAGCTGTTTGGCCAGTGTGGCTGATGGCTTGGCGACATATACAGCGTGCTGCTCTGCATTCCAATATGCATAAGCATCAGCCGCAGATGTAATAAAGCGGATCGGAACTATGATGCGTCCATTTTTCATTTCGGCTGCGCTGGTCAGCTTAACCTGGTGTCCGATAATGGTGGCTGTAGTGGAACCTGCTTTCAGTGTAGATTTCTGTCCGCTGTTGTTGACAGTGACAATTTTACTGTTGTTGTTCCAGGAAATCTGAACATCCGGGATTGTTTTGATCGCGTTTAGCGGTACCAGGGTAGCTCCATCCCGGATGTAGGGTGTTACATCTACGTTGGCCATTTCATTATTGACGATGATGGAGATATCATCCTTTGAACCGGCAGCATGGGCATTGCTCATACCAGCACAGCTGCCTGCGAGCAGGGCGACAGCAAGTGATGAAGTCAGAATAGCTTTGGTCAATCGTTTCATAATTCGGATTCTCCTTTGATTGGGTGGAATAAACTACATAAAAAAAACTGCAATTTGAATAATACTGGATAAAAATCATTTATTTCACAACTTTTATCATGCAATAACGTTTTACATTTAGCAAGCTGGGCAGCTTATCGTACTAGGATTGCTTCTAATGCAATTCGACGTGCACGATAAGGCTGGCATAATATCCCTGATTGGAGGAGAGTCTTATTTCGAAGAGGGAGATCATTCTGTGATTTTCTCTGATAAAGTATAGCTGTATAACGGCATAGCTACTTTCGTATTCTACTGAAAATAGAGTCTATGTAACTTAAAACCGAGGTGTAAAATGAAAAATTCAATAATGCTGTTACTGTTTAGTATGATTTTGATTTTTCTGATCCCCACACAGACTGATGCAGCGGCAAATCAAACCCGGATCGTTTTGGATGGTCAGGAACTGAGTCTACCCCAGGATGTCGGAGTCGTTAATATGCAAAATAATATTATGATTCCAATCCGTGTAGTCGCCGAAAATTTGAAGTTTCAAGTAAATTGGGATCAAGCTACACAAAATGTACATATTCAGCAAGGATCTAAAACCGTTTCATTAACAGTAGGCAAAAATGCAGCCTCTGTAGGTAACAAGACAGTAAAGCTCGGAGTAGCTCCCCAGATCATCCAAAATACAGTTTTTGTTCCTTTGCGTTTTGTTAGTGAAGCGATGGGGCTGGGAGTAGAGTGGAACAATAGCGATAAAATCGTAACTTTAGCCAGTCTGGTCAGCAGTACACCTGATACACCGCTGCCTGATAATGGGAGTGCAGCAGCAACGAACTCGATTCATGAGATCAATTATGTGAATAATCAACTGGTCGTCTCACTGGATCGCGAGATTAATCCGGTGATTACAGAGCTCAAAAATCCGGAGCGTCTTGTCTTGGATTTTCCGGCTACCAACTTTGGCAATATGGAAAACGCACCTTCTCCAGGAGCGATAGCAAGACTCGATACGAGCGATTCTCCCAATGTGAAGGAAATACGTTATTCCCTGTATCAAAACAATCCTGCCCAGGTTCGTGTGGTTATGGAACTGAACAATGTCAGCTCTGTTCATTACCAACCGCAGACCAGTACCGGCAAGTTTATTCTTGATCTGGACATGGTCAATGATTCCGGTTCTACCCTCCCGGTAGACAACGGAAAAAAAATAGTCGTTATTGATGCAGGTCATGGAGGCACAGATCCAGGGACAATAAGTATCACACAAAAACATGAGAAAGACTTTACCCTTGCGCTAAGTCTTAAAGTGCAGGCTCTTTTACAAAATGAACCTGGTATAGAAGTGGTTATGACTCGTGAGACAGATGTCTACCCTACCAGACCGGAACGGGTGAAGCTGGCTAATGATCTGAAGGCAGATGTATTTGTATCCATACATGCCAACAGCGTCCTGGCTTCTCCCCAGGCAAAAGGAACAGAGACGTATTATTATCAGCGCGAGAGCAGCAAGGAATTAGCCAATTGTATTCATGAAAAATTGATTCAGGCTTTGGGATTTACGGATCGCGGAGTTAAAAATCAAAATTTTCAGGTTATTCGGGAAACCACGATGGCGGCTGTCCTCCTGGAAATTGGATTCTTGAGCAACAAAGAAGAGGAAGAAGCCATGATGTCAGAAGACAATCAGAATAAAGCGGCACAAGCGATTGTGGATGGCATCAAAGAATATCTGGAATTATAGAATACGAATTAAATAAAGAGGATGTGGATTATGAAAAAAGGAATTTATCTGGCGATCATCATATGCGCTCTGAGCGTACTCGCCCTCGGTTGCGAGAGTAAGCCTGCTGCCACTACCGTTCAAGGTTCTGATCCTGCAACGAATAAGCCGGCACCGGCAGATACCAAGGACAATCAAGAAGAGAAGTCCCAGGAGATCAAAGTGTATTATTCGGATGTTCAAGTCATGCAATTGGAACCACATACACAGACCATTACGTTTAAAGAGGATTCGGAGAAATACAGTGCAGCTTATGCAGCTCTCCAGCAGAGCGATCAAAAAGAGCTTATTCCTTTGTGGGAGAATATTGACTTGCTCTCCGCCAAGTTGGAGCAAGGGACATTGACACTGGATGTGCATATTCCGGATAAAGCACGCATGGGATCTTCCGGAGAGATTCTGGCGCTCGATGCTTTGAAAAAGACCTTTTTTCAATTTGACGAAGTAAAAAATATTCAGCTGCTGGTTGATGGAAAACAGACGGACAGTTTGATGGGGCAAGCAGAGCTGGAAAATCCGCTCACTCGTGAATAGAGGAATACCAAAGCAGCCGACACTCCCTGGAGAATCGGCTGCTTTTTTGTTCAATAATAAGGCTGACTGAATAATGATTTTACCTGTTTGCCACAGAGATAGCCTATCTATATCCAACTTTACAGATCAATCTTCCAGCTGCCCATCTTCTTGGCAACTTCCGGATCGAGGTAGGACAGGAACAGACTCTTGCCTGTATCCAGAGACGCGATCTGCCGAATATCCTCTGCATCCAACTCAAAATCGAAAATATCAAAGTTCTCGATAATGCGTTCTTTTCGAACAGATTTGGGAATGACTACTATGTCACGCTGTACCATCCAGCGCAGCACAATCTGGGCGACCGATTTGTTGTGTCTGGCTGCAATAGCGACCAGTACGTCGTTACCGAACATATTGTTCAACCCTTCGGCAAATGGAGCCCATGACTGATGATATACGCCATGCTCTTTCAGGAAGGCAGCACTCTCGTTTTGCTGGTAAAAAGGATGCGTCTCGATCTGGTTCACTGCGGGAGTAATATCGTTGTTCATGATAAGGTCCATGAGCCGGTCAGGCAGGAAGTTGCTGACACCGATCGCTCTGATCTTTCCTTGATGGTACAGCTCCTCCATCGCGCGCCAGGCACCATAGTAATCGCCGAACGGCTGGTGAATCAGATACAGATCAAGGTAGTCCAGCTGCAGCTTTTGCATAGAACGGGCAAAGGCTTGTTGGGTCTTCTTGTAGCCGGCATCCTGCACCCACAACTTGGTCGTCACAAACAGCTGCTCTCTCGGGATACCACTGCGCTTGATCGCACGTCCGACCGCTTCCTCATTCACATAACCAGCAGCCGTATCGATCAGGCGATAACCTGCCATCAGAGCTTCATATACCGCATTCTCGCATTCTTCAGCATCCGGCACCTGATATACCCCAAAGCCGATAATTGGCATTTCTATACCGTTGTTTAATGTAACAGTCTGCATCATTATTCCTCCCGAATGGTAAAAGTAAAAGATATGCTGCCGCGCAGTTCGTCATCGATCTGGTCGATAGACTTCCATTTATCAGCGGCTTGCATTACAGTAAGCCTAATACCTTCGTCTTACACGAAGGCAAGAGGAAGATGAAAATTTATTTTTTGGGAGGGAATTCCATGTATACGGTCAAAGATGCTGCACAGATCACAGGGCTTACCGAGCATGCGATCCGCTTTTATACAGATAAAGGGCTGGTACCCAGCGTACAGCGTAATCAGAATAATATTCGACTATTCGACGAGCAATCGATCAACTGGTTGCATGGTATCCGGTGCCTCAAGCAATCCGGCATGTCGATTGAAACGATTAAAATGTACGTTGATCTCTGCCTCGAAGGCGATACGACGATTCAGCAGCGTTATGAGCTTATGATGGAGCACAAAGAATCGGCGAAGATCAAACTGGAAGAAGCACAGCGGCATATTGCTCATTTGGAAGAGAAAACCGAACTGTATCAGACCATCCTGAAGGGCGCTTCTCTCGACATGATGAATCCCCGGAATTGGGACCGTATTCAGCATATGCACAGTGATGTATTTTATGCTTCTTCTACAGGAAGTGTTGAGAAACAACATAAGGCATAAGCAATTAATGAATGTACTCGCGTGCATGCTTCTAATTATATGTCCATTATGGCGATACACAGAGTCCAAGCAAACAGGAGGGAATGCGTTGGTAAAGTTTATTTACAATGAAGATGCCGGTTATCTGGAAGTCCCGCTGCATCAATTAGCCAAAGGCGTTCAATACATGGATCAACAAGATATTCATCATTTGAAGATCATCCCTATCCCAAAAGATACAAATCATTCAGGGACCAAGCTGGATCTTGCTCCGCTAGCCAACAAACCGTATATTTACTTCCTGACGATAGATGAAGAGATTCCATTAAAAAAAATATCTCTGGAACCGCTCTATTCTCTGCCTCATCTCCGACATCTCAGTCTCGCTTATGTCAAAGATCGACTGGATTTCTCGCGGCTTCAAGGACTACATACTCTCTATATTACGAGAGCTGACGGAGAGATTGAACTGATCGACATTCCTAACTTACAGCATCTCTTGCTGGCAGGAACTAAAAATAAAGACTGCCGCTGTCTGAGTTCGCTATCTTCTCTTATCAGCCTACGAATCAGCAGCAGTAGTATAGAAACTCTAACCGGTATAGATTCACTGCAAATGCTGGAATCTCTGCAGATTACTCACAGCCCGCGGCTCGCTGATCTGGAGGGGCTTAATGAATGCACATATCTCGCCGAATTATACATAGAGAAATGTAAACGAATAACCGACTATACTGTATTAAAGGGTAATACATCGATTCGGCAATTATTTCTGTCGGATATCCAAACGCTCTCTTTTGTACCGCATATGATCAATCTGAAAACCATCCGTTTCTGGGATGTACAGGACGGAGAGCTGAGCTTTTTGCTGCAATCGCCTACGCTTGAGCAGGTGGACTTTTTCCCGCAAAAGAAAAAGTATACCTTTACCAAAGAAGCTATCAATATAGCGCTTACTAATAGAGATATACCTGATGAATTAGCCAAAAGAAGAAATTAACCTTCTGTTTTGGCTATGCAATCTAGTATAATGATGGAGGTCTATATCGTTACCTTGTATGTATAGTGCTTACTGCTGTATATTTTTTGGCAGCTAACGTAGTACCATACGCAAGACATGCAGAGCAGGTACTGCTATCTG
Source organism: Paenibacillus shenyangensis (assembly GCF_000346635.1). NCBI lineage: Bacteria > Bacillati > Bacillota > Bacilli > Caryophanales > Paenibacillaceae > Paenibacillus > Paenibacillus shenyangensis. The sequence goes on along the minus strand of NZ_AOIG01000023.1, from coordinate 16,589 downwards.
CATCTGCTTTATCCTACGATTTCCAAATTTAATAGCCGTCTAAATATAAATACAGAATGAAGACTTACAGCTATATACCATGAAAGGATTTTTAAAATGACAGACAATTTTTGGCGTGAATTACCAAAGCCTTTTTTCATACTGGCACCGATGGAGGATGTGACGGATGTTGTTTTTCGTCATGTTGTGAGTGAAGCGGCCAGACCGGATGTATTTTTTACTGAATTTGCGAATACGGAGAGCTATTGTCACCCGGAAGGGCACCATAGTGTACGCGGCCGGCTCATGTTCACCGAGGATGAACAGCCGATTGTGGCGCATATCTGGGGAGACAAACCGGAATATTTCCGCCAGATGAGTATTGGTATGGCAGAGCAGGGGTTCAAGGGAATCGATATCAATATGGGCTGTCCGGTACCGAATGTGGCCGAAAATGGCAAAGGCAGCGGATTGATCTGCCGTCCAGAGCTGGCAGCAGAGATTATTCAGGCAGCCAAGGCTGGCGGGTTGCCGGTCAGTGTAAAGACGCGTCTTGGTTTTACGGAAGTCGAGGAATGGCGAGGTTGGCTAACGCATATCCTGAAGCAGGACATTGTCAACCTGTCGATTCATCTGCGGACGCGAGACGAGATGAGTAAGGTTCCTGCGCACTGGGAGCTGATTCCAGAGATCAAGCAGCTTCGGGATGAGATTGCGCCCAATACATTGCTAACTATTAACGGAGATATTATGGATCGTAATGCAGGGCTGGAACTGGCTGAGAAGTATAGCGTCGATGGCGTGATGATTGGGCGCGGGATATTCAGTAATCCGTTTGCGTTTGAACAAGAAGCCAGAGAGCACAGCAGTACAGAACTGCTGGATCTACTCAGACTGCATATGGATCTGCATGACAAGTACTCAGCCGTTGAACCTCGTTCATTCAAGCCTTTGCCGCGTTTCTTCAAAATCTATGTTCGCGGTTTCCGCGGAGCGGGTGAGCTGCGCAATGAACTGATGAGTGCGAGATCCACGGATGAAGTGCGAGCGATGCTGGATGATTTTTTGGCAAAACAAATGGAGATAGTGGAAGAAAGCTGAGATTTATTATCGAAGTTTTATATGAGCACTAAAATACTGTTAATTAATTGCTTGTATAACATTAAGGTATAAATTAATTTTTTTTACAGAAAAAGACGATAATTAATTATCGTCTTTTTCTGTTATGCAAATAGACAATAAATGATTCGAATAATGTTGTATGGCGAGAGGAGCAATAAAGTTGAACAAGCAGATATGGTTTATTAGTAGTGATGAAAACAAGTATGAGGAGTTCGAAAAGATTGCTAGTGTAATTCTGGGGGAGAAAAAAGCAGTAGAATTAATTAAGTTTCACGAAGCAACAATAAATGAAATTCAAACAAAAGACATGAAGCAATTGATTTCAAATAAGGCACTAGAAGCTTTTAAAAAGATTAAAAGACCATTGATTGTAGAACATACTAGCTTACATCTGCAAGAATGGAGCGATTTCCCAGGTGGATTGACTAGTATTATATGGAGTGAATTGAAGGAGCAAGGAATTCTACAACTTGCTAAGAAAAAAAGAAAAGTAGTTGCACAAACTTATCTAGGCTATATAGATGGGAAAAGGCTACATATTTATACAGGTGAAATTAAAGGGAAATTATCTCAAAAAGTTCAAGGAGGAAATGGATTTGGTTGGGATAGTATTTTTATTCCTAAAGGCTACAAAAAAACGTTATCTGAAATGACAATAGAAGAAAAGAATGAAGTTTCTATGAGACGAAAAGCAATAGAAAAGTTTTTAGAGGATATGCAAACAAAAGGAGAACTGCAATTATGAGTGATAGTTACATTTACAAACTGGTACGAAGTATTCAGCAGGGGAATACTATTTTATTTGTAGGTGCAGGAATATCACGTAATCTGGGGTTACCTTCTTATGGAGAGCTTATCAATCAGTTATCAGAAGATCTAGGTTTTGATTCTGAAATCTATCAGATATTAGGCAATGGTGATCCTTTAACACTAGCTGAATATTATGTACTGAAACAAGGATCACTAGTGCCACTTCTAGAAAAATTCCAAAATCAATGGACAGTTCCTATCAAAGAAGTGAAAGCTTCACGTGTACATGAGTTAATTGCAAAACTCAATTTCCCTATTATCTATACTACAAATTACGATAATGGTTTGGAATTAGCTTTTGAAGAGTACTCGCCGAATACTCATTATCATAAGATTGCTGATGTGGGCGATATTGCCTGTAGCAACGGATGTGATACGCAAATTATCAAGTTCCATGGAGATATGGAGACAACCGACGAATCAAGTATTGTTTTGACAGAATCTAGTTATTTTGAACGTTTGAACTTTGACTCTCCACTAGATATTAAGTTTCGTTCAGATATTTTAGGTAAGTCAATTTTATTCCTAGGATATAGTTTGAATGATATCAACATTCGTTTGCTGCTACATAAATTGAATGCAACATGGAAAATATTTCATTCGTCGACCGTTAGACCTCCTTCTTATATGTTCTTAACTAGTCCAAATGAAATTCAGGAAACAATTTTGCGATCTCGTGGTATTATCCCCATTGTATCAAAAAATCCAGATCCCAAAGAAGGAACTATTGAATTTTTAGAAAGAGTATTTGAAGGCACGGGCAAGCTAAATACTAAAGATAGAGTATCTTATTTTCAAATAGAAGGGACAATTAAAAAATGAATAATCAACTTCAACAAGAACAAGAACAAGATTCACCTAAGATAGGTGCTAGAGCATTAGGTGAGCAAATTTATAAAATCATGCCAACGTACGATCTTCTTTTAGAACAATTAGAAGAAATTCGGTTTAATGCCTATAATCCTTTTAATAAATGTGCAGATCAAAAGAATAAGCTTAGTAAACAGGATTATCTGAATACCATTGGAATATTTGGTTCACGCGGAACTGGAAAATCTTCTGTGCTTTATACATTGCAAGAAGAATTAAATCAAAATAAAAAAGGAAATATTATTTTGCCTTTAATTGAACCAGATAATTTTGGTGAAAACACAAAAATTATAGGATCGATTGTAGGGCTACTTTGTGCAGTGGGCAAGAATCTGATCGATCAATTAAAAAAGAATGTTACTTGTTCAGAATTACTTTGTGAATATTTTAATAACGGTATATTAAAGCCCAATAATCCGCTTAAGCAACTTATTAATGAAACTATTGAATATCATTTGTACACAGAGCATCAATATCGAGAAATGTTAATCCAATCTAATGTTGACCTTCCTACACATATCCGTAAATCAGAACGGTTATTAATTCCTGATATTGAGTTTAAGAAGAAATTAATGAAATTAATTCATGAAATAATTAAAGTGAAAAACGCAATAAATAATAATGACGAAATCGTGCTTATTTATATCTTTATTGATGATATTGATTTAAAAACAACTAAAACTCGAGAATTGATCGAAGCACTTTTGCAATATACTAATCATCCCAACATTGTAACTGTTCTTTCTGGTGATTACGAAATTTTAACAGAATCACTTACACTGGCACTGTTACAAGATGATCCATTACAAGAACTAGGATTAAGTGTTTATGATTCATTAAAAGTACTTAATAAAGTCAATGATTACAAATCATCTATGGATTCATTGACCATTTTGAAACGTAAAACTGATCTTGCACATGAATATCTAAAAAAGATTATTCCTCCAGCTAGAAGACATCAACTAATTAAATGGAGTGAAGAAACACTGCCTAACTTTGCTTTTAAAGATGATAATCTTCTTAAGCAACTTAAAAGATTGATGGGTTCTTGGTCGATTTTTAATTACGAAGAAATGGATCAGCAGAATAATAAACGTATAGATCGAGCTATTAATAGAAGTTATGTGATTTTTGATGAACGACCACGTGGAATTGTAAATGCTTATTACCATCTTCATCAATTGAATAAGGTTCTTCAAAAAAATGAAGAACTAAATGTAGAACGAAAATTTCAGTTAGTCAAAGTTTTTATTGATACTTTGATTATGTCAAATTCAAAGTTGCTTCCACATCAAGATTTTATTTTTGAAAAATTTTTATTATGGGGGAGTGATGCTAAAAGTACAGTAATAAAATATGAAATATTAGAAGAATGGATACAAGATCAAAAAGAAATAATAAAAAATGAAGATAAACAAGAAATCTTGAAATTAATACAAGAACCCAATATATCTAAAGAACTTATACGTCCTCTTTATGTTATAGGAGAAATGATACAGTATTTATTTAAACCGAAAAATGCAGTATCTACAGAAATTTCTTATTCAGTAGAAGCTTACTTTAATTGGAAAAAAAAAGTTGTCGATAGTCTACTAATTAAAAATGATGAATTGAAAATTGAAAACTATACTGTTACAGAAAATTTTGAATATTATCAAAGTGTAAACTTTCGATTGTTCTACTTAGCAGAAGCACTATCTTTATTTGCAACACCTAAATTATCAATGCTTCTCATTGAATTGATTTTAAAAAGTAATTTTTCTGAGTATTATTATAAAACACAATGGGATTCAAATGAAGTGCAATTAAAAGATGAATTTTTTATTCGAATAGTTGCAGAAGTATTAAAAAAAGAAGAACAAGCTTTAATAAATAAAGAAATAACACCAGAAGAGCAATTGTTAACAACACTATATCAACAATCTAAATATAGTCAAAATGAATATGCAAAAAAACTAGCGAATTATGGAATTATTATGCTTCAAGAATTATGTACAAAGACAGAGGCTTCAACTACAGTTGAACGACAATTTAGAACAATTTTGGAAGTGTGGGATTCTAAATTGCAGAAGCAATACAAAAAAACGGATGATTTTAGTGGGGGAGTTAGAAACTATGGAGAATTTCTGAGAATTATTAGAAAAAGATCATTATTTGTTAATTTTCTGCAAAAAGTTATTAAAACAGATATGACTAAGAAAACAGCTATCAAGGTAAAAAAAGAAAGTATTGGTAATCAACTAGAGAAAATTAACACTGCTACTAAAAATAATCAAAAAATGCCAGAAACAGTTGTACAAACTATAGATAATGGAATTAGAAAGTTTGCTGAGAACTTAATAGATAAGATTATAAAAGAGAACAATTCTTCTACGGATTCTAAGTTTTATATATCAATTGAAGATCTTAATGAAAAGGATGTTGAAAAATTTAACAGTGGTGAGAGTGGTAACTCTTTAACTAAATATGCTTATGCAAAGTGGAAATTTGAAACTTCTCAGAATAATAACCAGAATCTTACGTTTGAAATGTATAATGAATTATTAAATAATATAGAAGAATTATCGGAAAATAATAAAGTTTGGTATGGTCAATATGAAGCACGTACATTTCTGCCTAAATTACGTAATGCAGCATATTTTCCAACAGACTCATTTACTGAAGAAGAAAATTTCATTATTGAGCAGTATGCTATATATGTTGGCACAGATGCAACTGAAGTGTCATTTAACGAATATGAGGAAGCCAAAAAAATAGTTTATGATAAACTTAATCAAGCTATTGAAAATATAAACAAAGAAGTGAAATTAGAAATAGAAGAGTATGGTTTTGAATTATCTGATTTAGATACAGAAGGATTAAGCGAGGCTCAGATCGATCAATTGCAGAAACGAAATTTAGATAATAATGATCTGGATTCTTAGGAGCAAAATTAATGTTGAAAAAAATCACTCTTCTTATTAATCTTTCACTTTTTCCTTTTCAAAATATGAGATTTTTCGGACAACAAGAGATCTTAACTTTACTAAATAAAGACAGTACTAATAGTGAGTATGAACGAAGTGAACGCGAAAAACTTCAAAAAGAACTTCATATCAAAATTCAAAATGAAATACTACGTAAAGCGAGACCTAAAAGTATTGATGAGATTGATTTATTGTTACAAAAATTTTATCCTATGCTTTGTAATGAAGAACAAGCAAAAAACGCGGGTTTTTCAAATTTAGATCAATATCGATTGTTAAAATCAGAACAAAATTTATACATGCATTATTTTAAAATACTTGAAGAATTTGGAGATGCTTTGCTCTCTTATCGTGATGGAGATATTGTATTTAAATATTGGAAAAATGATGCTAATCAAGATAAAAAATGGCGATTCATAGATTTTATGGATTACTATAAAGGACAAGACAAGGTACATTTTTTTCATACCATTAGTCGATTTATTTCACTTGATTTAATTATCGCACTGCATCATACTCAAAACGGTTTATTTGATCCCATTCAATTACATGAGTTTTATCAGCACGTTAATTTAGCTGATGCTGGATTAGATGAGATTTTGCGAAAAGGCATAGCAGAAAATCATATTCATGCCTCAGCAGCTTTTAATTTTTCAGTTTTATGGCAAGCAGTAATGAACAGTAAAAGTAATGAAGTTGACATGTTCAAGTATTTAAAAAGGTTTCAAACTAATCATTTAGCTACAACTTCTGAAGTGGAATCTTATATTCTTACTGCTCGACTTTTACGATGGGTAATGACAATATATTTACAATCCGAAGTTTATCACAATGATGGGTCTGGTTTGGAGTTTGATCTCAATTGTAATTTGAAGGAACATCGTTCTTTATTTGAATGGGTAGAGGATACTTTTTATGAAGACGTAGAGACTATGGATTTGATTCTCAAATTATTAAGAGAGCCTGTTGTTAGTCAATTTGCTACACCTTTTGCAATTGAAAATGCGATTGAACGCGTCAAATTACAATTGGTAGATATAAATAGATTGAAATCTACAGATTTTGTTTTTGATATCTTTGCTAATTATAGAGGAATCAAAACATATGGTGAAAATATTTTTTTACATTTAGCAGTTTCCTACAAACATCTTCTGAAGATATCATCAAATCATTCGATGTGCTCAACATACACTACTCATTTCGAACAATTTTATCGGGCTTTTTTCATGTATATTTCTATTAAAAATGAGTTTTATCAACAAGTGATTCAGCCAACAGTAATGAATGGATTAGATTTTTTTAGAGGATATTTTGATCGGGCTACAGACGGAATTATGAAGAACTCGGATTATTACCCAATTATGCTTCGAACTCTCTTTCAAAATCGTTATCTTAAAAAAGTGGAGCTTCGTATTTCGATTAAAGATAACTTGTATAGTAATAAAAAAATTCTGTATGATATCTTAACGTCTTATCGAAAAGTACTTCGAGAAGATTATGACGTGGAAAATGATCCGAATGTAGACTATCCATTAATTGGAATTGTTTACCATCTAATCAAACGTCCAGATGATATTAATAAAGACTTTTCTCTATATGACGAAGAACGTGATCATACCCTGAAGACATCACTCCATTTTGGACATCTTCAGGAGGAATATATTAAACAAGTTGAACATCTTCAAGAGCTACGAAAAATTGTACCTATGGCGACAAACTTTATTGTAGGTTTAGATGCAGCAAGTCTTGAAAATAACACACCAGTACAAGTTTTTGCTCCGGTCTTTGAGGAAGCTCGTGATAGCCGGTATGATGCTTTACGAATTATGGATCCAGAAGGAAATATTTTACCTCGTCAAAGCCTATTTTTCACTTTCCATGCAGGTGAAGATTTCCGACATTTAATTTCTGGATTACGTCGAATTGATGAAGTTGTACGTTATTGTAAGCTACATGCTGGTGACCGAATAGGTCATGGAATCGCACTTGGGGTAGAAATTGAAGATTGGATTAGAAATAATCCATTAGTGATCTTACCACGAGGTGAGTATTTAGATAATTTACTTTGGATTTGGGGAGTATATAGTTATACACCAAATCTCCAAACAGAAACTCTCGTTTATTTAGAGCGTACAATTTATCGGATTGCTAAAGAGATTTTTGGTGAAATAATTGATGCAGGTAATATGCGTATTTCGGTATTGTATGATGTATATGAGAGAAGATTCAAAAGGCGCATAACTGAAATTCAAAAACTTAAGACAATGCGTGAACAGGCACTTGATCTTAATAAGTACGAACAATCGCTCAAAGCACAAGATAAGCTGTACCAGGCATATCATCAAGAAGATACATTGCGTAAGATGGAAGAGCCTATATATGTTACAGCTAACGAAATTGAACAGATGATGATGAAGGATATGCAGCAATATCTAATACGAAAATTGTCTGCAAGTGGAATTGTAATTGAAGTTAATCCTTCTTCAAATGAAGCGATTGGAGAAATTCGTTCTGTTTTTGGTAATCAGCTGTTCAAGTTGCAATCAGCAGGTAATCCAGATTTAGGAAATGTACTGGTGAATGTTAACTCAGATGATCCTATGGTATTTAATACTAATGTTAGTAACGAATTGGTGTATATGTATTATGGAATGCTTCAGCAGGGAATGGGACGTGAAGCTGCATTAGAATGGATTGAGAAACTTCGAAAAGCAGGTATGGATACTTCTTTCATTCGTGGTGTTCGTAGCCGTAAGCAATATTTACACATTCTAGATATGACGATTGCAGCTTTAGAAGACCCAGCTTATGTTTCTTCTTTGTAATATAGATTTATCGTCTTTATAGAAATGTAATATCTGATCACTTAATTTATAGCTAACATGTAGAATAATATGAGCTCTACTTTTTAGTGTAGAGCTTATATTATCCCTCTTTGAAAATGGAATTAAAATTACTGTGAATTCTCATAAAATATTATTGAGAAATATCAATAATAGAAGGTTTTTTATAAAATACATAAGGAGAATTAAGATGATCACGGAATTGGAAAGTGTTTTTTCTAAGTATTTATTGTCAGGCAGTGTATTAAGTATTATAGGTGGTAGCGCACTTTTTGTTTTTAAAATCAAACCAATTACTATATTTACAGCTACTGATATTGAGAAAAAGCTATATTCTAAAGAAAGAAACACTTTTATTAGAATTGTTGAAGTGAGTTTTCAAATTATAGTGACCTTTATAGGACTTTTATGGTTTATGCTATTATTTTTGAGTTGGAATCATCCTATACTATCTCAAATCATTTTTTTTTCGGCTTTAAGTATCTTGGCAAGTATATCGATATTCTTTTTATATAAAGTTTTTAAGCCAGGAGTAGAGGAGTATATTAGCAGTTTATCCAAAAAAGGAAAAAGTTACTTTGCTTTATTAATCATGGCAACTCTAATAATTTCCTATTTGATATTGCCAGCTTTATTAGGATGGGTTGCTCCTCTTGATAGTAAAGCACTAGATGAAATAAAAGAGTATTCAAAAACAAATTCTCTTATAATTCCCTTGTTAATAGTTGGGATAATGCTTTTCTTGTTTTCTGTAATGTATAGAAAAATATTTAGTGATGTCATTAAATTTCTTGATAGTTATATTTTAAAATCTTTTAGCAGAAGCTTGTTCATAAAGGAGGATAATGGAGAATTAATCAATTGGTATATTTTTCATTCTACAGAAGAAAATAAAGTATTATTAGGTAATAATAAATCATATCATAATTCAACAGAATACAAATTTATAGATAAAAATGAATTAATGAATAAAAAAATAAATGTATTATTAGATGAAGAAGAGAGAAATAATTAGCTTTATTAATAAAAAAAGTTATCATTATAAGTTATGGTCTAGCTTTGAGAACATAGGAGGATACATGTCCTGGAGTAAATTAAAACAAAACCTGGAGAGCTTTCTGGCTCCTGCCTTGGATGGAAGAGTAGAGTACCGGGCAACCAGTTACAGTTATATGACCGGCAAATCGGGAAACTGCTATATTACGGTAGACAAGAAAAATATCTTCAACATGAACGACAAGACCAGCCCGATCCGCTGGTATCAGACGGAGCAGGAAATCAAGAGTGATCCGGAACTGCAGATTCCAGTCAGCCCGGAAGAGATCGAAGCGATCCGCAAAGAAACCAACGGGAATGTACCGGAAGAACGCATGAAGGTAATGGCGAGAAATCGCAAAGTCACAACCTATGCCAAAGAAATCCTGACTGCCCAGACAGCGCTCAGCAAATCCAATTTTACCGCTGTAGCTACCCGTTTTCTGGCAAGTTCGATCGAAGATAGTCTGGAAAGCAGTGATATCCTGCTGAATATTCTGGCACTGATGGACCGCCGCGTAGGCAAAAAGCGAATTCTCAGCATGAGCAGCACGATCAAGCTCAAACATCCGATTGTGCAGTACTTTTATGAGCTGCGATTGGGTAAATGTTAGTTCAATTCAGTTAATAGCAAGAGAGCCTGTACCATCATGAACAACGAGCAGGCTAACGATCTAGCTGTATGTTCCAAACAGGTAGCGGATGACACACTATGGAATAACGATATACCCTATTCAACATGTATAATACGCGAGGCTGTCGATGATTCGGCAGCCTTTGTTGCGTACTCTGGAGGAGTGGAAGTTGCCGCAGACTATTCAATTTCCAGATTATCGTCATCGGATCGGATAATATAAAGTTATGACAACCAGGATAACAGTGCCATTACCTTTCTGTGTATTACATATTTCCAGCTCGACTTCGTTTATATTATATGTTGATATCAACATGTTAAAAAAGGATTTTGTTACTTAATATGGAATATATAGATTGTGGCTATCACTCTACTCATAACCTCATACAAACGGTTGTTATAGGTGATGCCAACAATCCATTTTCAGATTCAGAGGAGGCACAATATGTCTACATTCAAAAAGAAATTCCTCACGACCATCCTGGCGGTTTCCATGAGTTCCAGTGTGTTCGCAGCTACTTCCAGCGCAGCTACAGATTATTGGCAAAACTGGACAGATGGCGGCGGTACAGTGAATTCGGTGAATGGAACCGGCGGTAACTACAGCGTAAATTGGCAAAATACCGGTAACTTTGTCGTAGGTAAAGGCTGGACGACCGGTTCACCGAATCGAGTGATTAACTATAATGCAGGATTGTGGGCACCATCCGGTAACGGCTATCTGACCTTGTACGGCTGGACCCGCAATTCGCTGATTGAATATTATGTCGTAGACAGCTGGGGAACGTACCGTCCGACCGGTACATACAAAGGAACGGTTACCAGCGACGGCGGTGTATATGATATCTACACAACCACCCGTTATGATGCACCTTCGATCGAAGGCGACCACAAAACATTCACCCAATACTGGAGTGTACGTCAGACGAAGCGTCCGACCGGCAGCAATGCTACGATCACCTTTAGCAACCATGTAAAAGCATGGGCCAGTCACGGTATGAAACTTGGCAGCACCTGGTCGTATCAGGTCATGGCGACTGAAGGTTATCAGAGCAGCGGCAACTCCAATGTGACGGTATGGTAAGGCAATCCGTCTATTGCAGTATGAACCGTAAAGAAGTGAGAGATGGCTCTGCCTGATCCTGTAATTTCATTAGAAAAAGGCTTGTCCTGCAGTCTTTACCAAAGACAGGGGGATAAGCCTTTTTTGCGCATCCTTTGAAGAATAGATCAGACAGGTGCAAACTCGTAAATCGACTATGTTTTCAGAGAAAAGAAGAGTACATAAAACACTTGTAAAGTACTTCCAGACGCTTCAAACTGAAATAAAGACTACAATATTGCCCGTCGCAGCGATCAGGACAGAATGACCAGTGGTACAGTTTGAATATTCTATTCAGGAGGGAAGACCAATGGAAGTATTTGCAGAATACTTGGGTTCGATGAATGATCCACAGCAGCGGGAGCGTATGGAACATGTACTATCATGGGTAGGCGAGACCTTTGCGGATCTGGTTCCCAAAATTGCCTGGAATCAGCCAATGTTCACGGATCACGACACGTTTATTATTGCATTCAGTACAGCCAAACAGCACCTCTCTGTCGCACCGGAAAAAGCAGGAATCGACCGCTTTGCACAGCAGATTGTACAGGCAGGTTATACCCATACCAACCAGCTGTTTCGGATTCCCTGGAAAAGCGAAGTTAATTATGAATTACTGCAGGAAATGATCCAGTTTAATCTGGAAGACAAAGCTGGTTGTTCAACATTTTGGCGATAACCAGTACGAAGTGGGAGCTGCTGCATATATCATCTGAACCTCAGGAATAGAAGAACCGGATCAGGGAGATAAGCATTGTAAAGGTCAGCTATCGTATCCGCAATCCATAGATATCAGCAAGCAACAGTGATAGAGGAGCAATAGATAAGCCAAAAAAGACGACTGGGAACAGTCGTCTTTTTGTACGCTTGAATTTAGAATATAGTTATTTAGCATATATTCATTTAGAGTATATTCTTCTGCGCAGCCATCTGGTTGTTATACTCCTGGAGCTGCTGCTCATATTCACGCTGCTGTTGATGCAGGCGTTCCAGGGCATGTTTGTTCACCACATATGTACCAGCGACCAGATCATGCAATGCCTGCTTGTGTGTTGTCCAGCCAGCGACCATGAAGCCGATATTTAGCGTGAATCCATTCAGAAGCTGTGCCCAATATCGTCCGCTGGCTCTACCAAAGCTCAGTGGGCGATACTGTTGGTCTACCGCTACAATACCAAGTACCATTTTGCCTGGAGTAGCATGATATTTGGAATGCTCAAACATACTGTAGTACAGCCATGGGAAGACCAGTTCCAGCAAGAGGAGCAGAAATGGAAAGAGTGCAACAAAGACGCTCTTGCCTGTCGACATCGGTTCATTTGCATAACCAGTATTCATATCACCATTCAGATTAAGCATCAGAACCACGAAACCGATTATAATGCCGGCTACCAATAGTAGAATAAAAGAATCGATACAGGTCGCCAGAAATCTTTTCTAGAATCCCGCATACAGGTCCTTCCATTCGTCTCTTGCATTTTGCTGATACACTTGTTGATTGTGCATCGTTCGGGCTGCATTTGCATCCATATGTTCATTCATCATAACAACAAATCCTCCATGCTTCTATGTATTGTATTCATTTCGTTCTGCTGCCTCTGTCTGTAATGACGAGAAGCGATTGGGTACAAACTTTCTATCAAAACTCGCTATGCTTATTTGGATGGGCTTGTATTCATGTCGTACGGTATGTATAACAATCGTATATACGGTAACCACCTATTTGCTGAAGAGTCTCGCTGATATCAGCCTGTTTACTGGAATGAATGTTAAATCTATTGATTATTTCCTCCTTTCCCCAAAACTATATTATATATAAGTTAAAAGAAGAGAGATATTCAACTATAGACTTATATTATGCGCAGGTAACTTTTAAGGGATAGGCCCACAGGACCTCATGGAGAAGAGAACGATTCATCTTTATGCATACTGCCGTTTTATTCTATAATCAGTATCATCATATAAAAGTATAAAAGGATGCGGATCATGCCCATTAATTCATTTGAACATTACCCGATGAGCTGGAAGCCGGAGATCGACAAATCGCAAAAGCCCATTTACCAGGCGCTGGCCCGACAGTTGGAACAGGATATTATGAACGGTCTGCTGTTACCCGGCACCAAGCTTCCACCCCAGCGGGAGCTGGCGGATTATCTGGATCTTAATCTGAGTACCATTTCCAAAGCATTCAAGGTCTGCGAACTAAAAGGACTGCTCAGTGCAACGGTGGGAAGCGGAACCTTTGTATCGTATGATGCGCTGTCGAGCGGTTATCTGCTGGAGGATACGAAGCCGCAGCATTTGATCGAGATGGGCGCCACCTTGCCGGATGATGCTTCCTATGAGCCGCTGCTTCACCAGCTCAAAAGTATGCTGCAGGAGACGGATTACGCCAAGTGGTTTGGCTATGGTCGTGCCGGTGACAGTCTGTGGCAAAAGGATGTCGCTGTACCGGAAGCGTTCAAGGAACCGATGATCAAGGTATTTTATAATCTCAATATCGTTCTGACCGAACTGACTGTTCGCCCATCATTAGTAGCAGAATACGTACCGGAACCAGATTGTTAACCGCTATCTGGCAGACTATACCTGTCTGATACAGATACCGTGATCTTCCGCTGGATGCTGCCGGAGGAGTATTGCCGGGCATGGTCGTGGCAGGCTCGAGTTACTCCACATTGCCGATCATCGGAGGCATAGTGCCCCTGCCGCTCATACTAGTGATTCTGTGGAGCCGTAGTAAGAGCGTTACCCAGTGATTGAGATTTACGCATATAAAAAAGAGGCAGCTGGATAAACTGTACCCTACAAGATGGACACTTTGAAAAAAGTCATCTTGTAGGGTACAGTTTAGATAGGGCTACCTCTTTTTTTATATGCTATGCCGGAGAGTCTTTATGGATAATCTGACTAGAATAAAGGATTCAGTTGTTGCGCTGATACAATATTTATACGATTGAATATTTAAAGCAAGGTATGTTTTACAGCCTGATGGGCATTGAATTCTTTGAGTTGCTGTTCATATTCCAGCTGCTGCTGTTGAAGCTGGGGAAGAGCACGTTTGTTCACCACATAGGTACTCGCAATTATATCGTGTAGTCCCTGTTTACGACCCGTCCAGCCTGCCATCATATAACCGATACAGAGAGTGAGTCCACTTAGCCATTTTGACCAATAGCGTCCGGTAGCTTTACCAAAACGCAGTGGACGATATTGCTGGTCTACTACTACAATACCAACAGCCATTTTGCCTATAGTTGCCTGGTATTTGGATTTTTCAAATAAGCTGAAATACAACCACGGAAAGATCATTCGCATTACAAAGATCAAGAGTGCAGAGATGAGAATGAAAACAGTTTCCCCTGTCGATGAAGTATGATACGGATAACCTCCGCTCAAATAACCATTATGATCACTAACCAAAGCCATCAAACGTGTCACGATAAAAAAGATGATAAAATAAATAATTCCATCAATACATGTTGCGAGAAACCTTTTCCAGAAGCCTGCGTGAATTTCTTTTTGTTCTTGCGCATTGTTATTACCACGCACTGTCTGTTCGTAAATCCGATTTGCTGCGTCAGCAGCAGGGTGTTCATTCATCATAGCTGATGTTCCTCCACAATCTTTTCGTTATAGTTGATCTTCTTCAGCTGCTTTGCGTAAATATGCAAAAAGCCGATTGTTCGAAACATCGTAGTGAAGCTTCCTTAATATTGGTCTGTATTCATCGTTAGCTATATGTATAAGACATTCATATTCTAAAACAACCGGCTGTACTGAAGATTAAAGTAGATGTTTCATCGATTCACTGCCATCTGTGTAAAAATCGTACGGTATTTCCTCCTTTCTCCAAAATAGTATTATATATCATTTGGAAAAGACTGAATATTCAACTATTGACTTATATTATTGTTAAGTAACTTATGTGATGTAGGTCATGAGTACTGAGTTTTTACTAAGTAATTGCATTTAATAGTTAAAAAAGTATGGATAATTAATTATATAGTTAGGCATAGAAGAACATTTTGACGAATACAGAGTTATATTTATATCGAAAACATACCAATTGACTATTCCATCATATGGGAATAATGCATTATGCTAGTTAAGCAGTTAAATAATTATTCAAGGGTGATTGTATGTATGATGTGAAGATTGTATTTACGGGGAATACCGAGCTGTATATTCAGGGGGTTAATGACAAACAGGTCACTCAGTTAAAAGAAGCCGTAGAGCGGGGAGATAATTTCTACTACCAAAATTACCATTTGAAATGTGCAAATATCGCTTACTATCACTTGACTGAAGCTCCGCAGCGCAAGCCAAGCACCAACCCCAATGAATACTTTTATTTCAATTAATCGATCAGGTATGGTCACTTCCTTTCACTGCCGGAATAGAGTTGGACGTACATAGACATAAGATAACAGCATAAATAATCTAGAGTACAGACTAACGAGGAATAGGCCATCAACCTGATCAGGAATGGTCTATTTTTATATTCATAATTTAAGAATACGTACAGTTCAAAACAATCGAAGGCAATGGAATCTATATAATAGGATTAGAATGATCCTAGATACTAAATATAGAGCTTTAATTTTAGAATGAATAATCTAGGATATAGTTTTAATAAAAGGATCTAATCATTATTATAAAAACCTTCTTGTAACATTAAATGTGAAAAATAGTCTGATCGAACGTTTTATGGATTAATAGTATACGTCTTATTAATCAATAATCTATTCAATACGATTTTCTAGAAGGATTTCGACTTAAAAATACAAAAAAAGCAATTCTGCTCTAGTAAATTTGTCTTGTTTACAATATTTGAGTATATGTTATCTTTTTTAGTATTAAATAAAAGGAGGAACATTATTTGGATATTAAAAAACAAGTTGTTCAATTTGTAGCTCTTGGGATGTCATTTTTTCTTTTTTCTAGTATTTCAAATGCTACAGCTGACCTGAATCCAGTTGAAATTGATGTACCTACAGCCCAGGCCAATTATCTTGATTATTTAAATGACATAAAGGATGGGAAAATTAAATTACCAATTAAAAAACTAGAAGAGATAGATATTAGTAGAGAAGAAGTTTTAAAAAAATACGACCATGCAATCAAAATGGTCAATAATTATATGAAAGATAATCAAATACTTATCAAAAATGATATTGATAATGCTGATTACCAAATGTTTGTTATTAGGGCGTGTTTTAAAACCC
>NZ_AOIG01000022.1:0-141777 GCF_000346635.1 Paenibacillus shenyangensis | reverse complement strand
TTAGTTTTAAAACACGCCCTAATCAATTTTATTGTATTTTGTTTTCAAGAGCTACTAGTGTAAGCACGATTATACTTGATACGGAATATCTTTGGCTTACTTATTCAGTAGTCTATAGATCACAACTGCAGTTTCTTCTTTTGTGATTTTACGCTGGGGTTTGAATTGTCCGTTTTCATAACCGATGAACAGTTCGCCTCCCAGCCTATTAATCGCTGTTTTGGCCCAGTCAGGAATTGTCTTCTCATCACTGAATGAATATACCGATTGTTCTTCTGCCTGGATAAAACTTTGCAAAATGCTGGCGGCTTCTGCTCTGGTAATAACCCGATCCGGCTTGAATGTTCCATCTGGATACCCCTGAATATAGTTCATTTCAGCCGCTTTCACTACATTTGAGGTATACCATTTCCCATCAATATCACTAAACATACCTGATACTGACTGAACAGCAGTCGAACTTTCAAGATCCTGATTTTTGGAACGAAGTAGCATACTTACAAATTCTGCTCTTGTAATTCCAGCTTTGGGATTAAATTTACCAGATTCATCCCCGTTCACAATGCCGCGATCAGCCAGATAATTGATCGCATTTTCTGAATACCGGGTCTTCACATCGATAAATCTATTTGATGGATAAGTATCATTAGTAGACGAAGGCAGCACATCTAGTGAATCAGGATCCTTGGTAAGGGTATCCAAGCTGTGTTGCTCTATGGTAACCAATGGATTTAATATACCAGGAAGAACATTGCCTGTTGTTTTTTCTTTTGTTTTGAATGTGACAGTCTGTATTTCCGATTTGATGCCTGCTGCATTCTCGGTCCATACCCGGATGGTGTATCGATGTGCATCGGACAGATTTTTTAATTCGATGTGTTGCGCTAGTGATCGCTGGAGCTCACTTTGTCCATCGGCGAATACAAATACATCTGAAGAACTTCCATACAGAGCTTTGATCGTTGCTGAGGACGTAGTAATATCAGCTGCATCCAATTGGAATGCTGCAAATGGACGGGTCTCAAATGCAAGCTTGTACAAGTTCCCCAGGATGCCAGTTGAATTCACCGCACGAATCCCGAAATCATTATATGTTGTACTACTTGATAGATGATCAATATATAACTGATTATCCTCGGTAGTTCCGATACATTGATCACCATTATATATATTATAGGATACGGCTCCCTTAAAAGGCTCCCAACCGATTGTCGCTGAATTGTACTGCAGATCCAGAAGACTCAGCACATTGGGGGAAGTTGGTACAGAAGCTCCCTGATAGTCTACCCACCGTCGCTCTGAACTTTCCCCGTTCTTGCCTACAGCGGCAATCCCAAAAGAAGATAAAACACCCGCTCCAGGACTGGACAAGCTCACAGTCGTTTCCCTGGTTGTCGCAATGAGTTCCCCGTGAGTATTGTAAATACGGTAGTATAGAGCACCTCGCGCAGGAGAAAAGGTCAATTGAAGATCATTATCTGTGTTAGAAGATACTTTTCCTGATTCAGGCGCAAGCGGTATCGTCTGGAATTGAAGGAAGCTTGAAACAGATTTTCCACTTTCATTGACCGCATATACATTTGCCGAATACATCTTACCAGCGCTTAGATCGCTTAATTCAATCATTGGAGTTGAGCTTGTATATTCTTTTCCATCCATGACAGCAATATAACTAGCAGCTCCCTGAACAGGTTCAAACTTTATTTTAGCCGAAGTATGGGCAATGTCTTCTATACGCAAATCCTGCTTGATCGGCTCTGGCAGTGTAATGAAATTAGCAGTGGCAGCATCCCCTGTACCGAAATCATTAAAAGGTACAACTGAGATCACATGTACACTACCCGAATGTAGTCCGGAAAATTCATAACTTGTACGCTCTGTTGTTGCTACCTTTGTACCATCCAGATAAATGTCATACCCTTTGGCACCTCGTACATCCTTCCATGTATAGGCAGCAGCGTCCGTAGTGATGCTTTTTGAGATCAACTCTGTTGCTGCAGGTAACGTCCACAATGATATATTTTTAAAATGACTCTGTCCGGATGTATTGCTTACCGCAATAGAGTAATGATAAGAAGTACCCGAAATCAAATTGTGATCCGTGAAAAGAACGTTTGAACCCGGATACGTCACATGGTAATCGTTATAGGTGGTATCTGTAGCCGTTGTATACGTTGCTCCAGTAACGGTGACGATCGGCTGGTTATCACGTTTTACATTGTAATAGACATCTCCTGTCACACGATCCCACGATAGCTGGGCAAAATCGGTACCAACTGCTATTACGTTTAGATGGTCAAGTGAAGGCAATGTCAAAAACGTATATCGACTCTCCAGACTTTGTCCGGATGCATTCACTGCCTTCATGCTCAATGTATAGGTATGGTTAGGAGTGAGCTGCTCGAATGTACGGCTCGTATTCATACTTCCTTGCGAGGCTATTACTCCATTTTGGTCGACAAGTTCATATAAGTAGTGCGTAGCAGATTGAACCGATTCTAGTTCTACACGGACCGATGTCTCGGATAGTGGGTAGGCACCCTCCACTTTTGTGACGGCAGGAATAGTCATATAACTGCTGCTTACTGATTCTCCTCTACCGGATACATTAATAGGTGTAATGATATAGGTATATGATGTACCCGGCACTAAATTTGTATCCATAAATGAAGTACTGCCGGCAGGTACATTTATTATTGTCCCTGTTTGCTGGTTGATCACTTCGTAGGTGTCCTCTGTTCTCGCTGGCAGTATCCCTTGAATACTGTCTGATGAAGCAGAGCCCAAATGAATAGAATCAGCTGCTAGCTTTTCTGGCAGTGCTTTGATTTTGATTTCTTTTGAATGTGCATATGACTCATTGCCTGCTGCATCCATTGCAAGCACATGAACGTACCAGACGCCCTGTTTTTCAGCAGGTAATGCAATAGAGAAGTGTTCACTGCCATCGGTCCATTGTTCATTGATATCTGGACGGGTACTCTGCTGATCTATAACATAACGTACCGATTTTAACGAGCGATCAGCAGCCAAAATATCTACATCCACCTGATTAGCCTGCCAATCCGATCCATCGGGTGTAAATGAAATCACCGGGCCTTCTTTGTCGATATTGGCAACTGTGATCGTTTGCGAAGATGGATTGCCCATCCAGTCATATACTGTAAATGTATAGTCTCCATTCTCTGTTACACTATATGAGGTAACTCCTGATGCCACACTACTTCCATTCGGAAGTACGGTCTTGGTAATCCATGTATCCGGATCTGAAGCAGATACGTAAATTGTATTGCCGTAACGATTCCATTCACCAGATGCAAGGGAGAGATTCAGTTCCGGCTTGCTGTTGTCACTTAGAGTAAGATGCTGTGTTGGACCAATATTGCCATTTCTATCTACTGCTGCGATATGTATATAAGGATTCCCGGCCTCAGGAGATAGGATCAGCTGGGTCGCGGAAGTCGTAACAGAGCCGGAAGATATCACTGCATTGGCATCATGATCCTGAGTGATAATGTAGCCTGCTATACCGGAAGTAACTATTGCATGAGTAGGATCTTGAACGGGACCCAGCGATCCATCCTTTAACTGACCTTGAATAGTATACGTATAGTCTGACCCATTATCCACCGGTGCAGTCCAGGATAAAACAACATTTTTATTCGAAGGAGAAAAGGAATAGCTGAGATTCTCCACTTGGTTCGGTTTCTGCATATCGACAGCGGTATGATCGGTATAATTGGAATCGTAACCGTCATAGATCTGTTGACCATCGCGGTAGATAATTGCTTTTTGGGCATAACCAATTTTAAATTCATCCACTTGCATGAGACCATTGGTATTTGAGGAAAAGTTAAGAGTTGCACCATACTTGCCCAGGTCATACTGCGTCGTATCCGCAGGAATATCCAGGCTACGGCTATACGTTGTCCATTCGGGATGATACCCTATATCCGACATACCGGTACTAAAATCTCCATATGGAAAAGTTACAAGCGGATCGCCAGGCTGAAAAACATAACTCCCGTTACTCGTCATCCCGGATGTTCCAATCGTTGTATACCAGAAAGAAGAATTGGAAGAGTCCAGAATCAGTGACTGTGTAGCAGCCTGATATCTGTAATAAGCTACTGCCCAGTGCCAATCACTGTTTGCCGAACTCAGTATAGTCAGAAATTCACCGTCAGGCCAATTGGGAGTACCACCATCTACATATACAGGAATCGTTCGAGGCGTACTTGACGAATTCCCGGGAACAATCGACGTTGTATTTCTAAAACGGACTACCTTTCCACTATGGTCTGTTAATGGAAGACCTTTTTTACCGCGAATATCACCAAATCCGACAGATGTTTGATTAATGGACCCTGAGAGCGAACGCATATCATATTGTGCTTGCAAACGTGCTCCCTGCTGTAGACTGTTTATCGAAGCACGCGCCAAACTGGAATCACTGGATACGCTGGGATAGTTATATGCGTTCCCCTGACGATTTGTGATAGTATCCATGATTTGTAATGAAGTGCCTTTATCCGTAGAGACATAGGACTGGTTGCCATTACTGCGGCTACCACCATAATAGGTTGAGAATAGATTGGATTCAAAATTGGTCTTATACAGAACTTCACTGTCTGGCATAATAACCGAAAAATCTAAAGACACCGAATTGGTTCCGTCTTTGATAGACGTAATATCAGCTGTAACATTGGCAGCCCGAGCATTCGAAATAGGTCCAAATACAGAAGACAAAATTAAAATACTCAGGGAGGTCTGCAGTAATTTACGATAGAATATCGGACGTTGGATTTCCTGGCATACGATTGGTCTTGATTCTTGAACAGCAGCTTTCTTAACAGATTTCACAATAAACGCTCCTTCACGAAAACAAAAAAAGCACCCCGCTGTAGATACCAAAGTATCTACAAGCGAGGTGCTTCCTCGTAACTTCATTTAATTGAGTTTATCATACTGCATTTCCATCAAAATGCAAAGGAAAAAATTGGGGCTCTTGTAGCCAATCTCATCCAGATATCATAACTGATAAAAAATCAAATATACATTCAAATCGTTTATCATCTTTTTATAATTTCAAACAGATTAATGATCACAGTGTTTTCTTACAAATTTACTTTTAACTCTTTATACTTTACACTTCCCGCTTATCCTCAGGATCATAAATAATACGCACATAGTCGCTATCCCTGCTATCCATATCTCCGAGAAACATGCGTTGATGCTCAGGTATTTTCTCATAAGCTTCCCGCAGCTGCTCACGGTTATATTCCGATGGTTCTTCCAGATAGGCATGATAACAGTCCCTGCAGTGCTCCATCACCGTTTTGCCACCTTGAAGGCGGGTATGCATCTCCTGTAGTTCCGCATATTTATCTACCGAAGAAGCGGATGCGCTACCGGATAGTGTTAGGGTCGCCAAACCATCAATCTTGATTTGGATAGGCTGATTACAATCGGTAAAAAAGGTTCCGTCTTCGAACAACTCCTGCACTTTATCCATATCCGAGACATGTTCCTGTCCATCGTGCATCCAATCCACCCGTCCATCCTGATAGACATTCAGATATACAAGGCCATTTTGTTCCGATCCACGGTAAAAAATATAAAATCCACTGCCATCGACTGTAGAATATCCGAACTCGTTTTCTATATAAAACGGAACAGCCTTTGGCGCATAGATGATTTTTCGCTGCTGCATAAGCTGCCGTTCCCGTTCATGGATCGTATATATATTCGCCGCATCGGGATTCAGTTGATAAATTGTCTGCTGGATATGCGCATAATAGGTCTCGGGGGTGTACAGCCAATCCGCTTTTTCCACCTTGTAATAGCCTAGCTGGAAAATGGACAGATGCTCTTCGTCAGGAATACGGGTAACGAGCCAACCCTGCTCCAACTTGTTCTTCAACCCATGCATATCCACCAGTTCCCAGCAATTGACCATTCCATCTTCATACACATCTACATTGATCATAAAATAACTGCCGTTATGAATAATACCAGGAACAGTGGTTCCTTCTATACGCTTGGTACGATAGATTTTGGGCATAAACTTACTCCTTTGCGATCTGACATATCCTCATTGGTATAATAGCCGACAGTAAAAGATCCGTCTTACGACAAAGCAATCTGACACTTGGATTATCTACTGCGGCGCGCGTATCGTGCCTGCCATAGCGCCAGACCACCTACGAATGTAGAAGCTATCGTCAGACATACGGTAAAATTACGTACCTGATCAAGACGCCTCACAAGCTGCTTGGTCAACCATGGATAAATACCCTGACTGTAATCCATATAATCATTTAGCAGCGTCCAGAGAAGCGCAGCGATTAATGATTTCCATCCAAATATGAAAAAGCGGACAAATAGCAGCGACTCTATGGCCATGGCCAGATGGGATACGGTCAGCATCCAGTCTTCCCATACCAAGGTATCTCCCAGTGCTTGCCCCCAAAAGATCATTGTCACTGCCCATACCCCGTATTTGACGGATGTGACTACTGCCAGTGCTTCCATAAGTTTGCGTATTAGCTGTAGCCATCCACTGCGTGGCGGAAACATCAAGAATAACAGGGCAATACTGAAAAATAGACTGGCGGTTGGACTATCTGGCACGAAAATAACCATCCAGGACGGCCAGTGTTCCAGCGTATACTCCATCTGCAATCCGTACCATATGTATCCATAAATCGTTCCCAGTACATTACAAATAAGCAACAACCACATAAACCTGCGGTCGGTCAGAAACATTTTGCTCCATAAATAAGAAATCGGCATTCCCATTCTCCTTTGTCTCCATCCGGCAGAATTAATTCGTACCCCACTCTGCTCCGAACATGCATCATCCTTATTATTTTAAAAGTAAGTAGATGAACAAGCAAGTAATATTGGAAACTGGATACACCAAAAAAGTCTACCGTAGATTACGGCAGACTTTTACAGGATCAAGTGATGTATGTGTGTCATCCTAGTGAGATAATGATTTACGTTCATCATGCTCCACTTCTGGCAGTTCGACTTCAATTGCTGGTGCTAATAAACGCAATTCATTAGTCCACTTTTGAAAAGATTCTTCATCTCTGTCGGCAAGCGCCCGATCAATAAGTGTGTTCAGTTCCTCAATCCGATGTTCGCGAAGTACTTGGTCCCATACCATCTCAGCTGCCAAACCCAACATGACCTCATAGGTTACTTTCATCTTGTACATAGGGCGCACCTCCATAATGCTATTCATGGATTCCTGAACTCTTTTCCTTTATCCACATAGCTCTGTGTAGTCCTGGCCATTCGCTGCAGATCAGCTTCGGTCAGTTCGCGGATTACACGTGCCGGTGAACCGAGTGCCAGAGTATAAGGTGGAATTTTGTTGTTCTCTGTGACAATTGAACCTGCACCAATTAACGAATATTCACCAATCTCTACACCGTTCAGCAAAATGGCACCCATTCCGATCAGTGATCCCTGACCAATCCGGCAGCCGTGAACAATGGCAGAGTGTCCGACGGAAACATCATTTTCGATAATCAAGGGGTGAATCTCATGTACATGTCCTACAGCCAGATCCTGTATGTTACATCGGTCTCCGATAATTACCGGAGCAAGATCACCGCGTAGTACGGCATTAAACCATACGCTGCTGTCCTCACCGAGTGTTACATCTCCGATCAGCTTGGCACCTTCGGCTATGAATGTATTTGTGGGTACAATCGGCCATTGATTGTGGTAGGGCAATAACATGTTATCCGCTCCTTATCTGGATTTTAACCAAAATACGTGTAAGCGCATCAGTAATTTAACAAAAAATAGAGAAAAAATAATGACAATGCTGTAAACTTCATAAAGCGGCTATTTCTTCCTGTCCGTATTCTCCTGTTGATATGCTTCCATATAGACGAAAGAGCATGGATGATAGTTGTTTAATCTGCCTCAATCACGCTCATGCTTCCATTTACGCCTATATATCCAATTATATCTTACGACTGAAGATGGTCTGTATTGTTATACAATAGTGCTTTCCATTCTTCGGCTTCCCGTTCCAGAATAGTCAGTGACAAATTACCGATTCGTTCAGTATGCTGCTCTTTGAGCAGTAAAGTAAACACATGAGACAGAAAACCACCATGACTGACTACCAAAATATTATGGTTGGGAAACTGCTCCCAGGTCGAATCAAGAAAATTCATGCCCCGTTCCTGCAGCAGCTCTACTTTTTCTTGACCCAGTTCCAGTGTCTCCCAGTCTGTGCCCCATTTGGCTTCACGTTCTGCCCAAGTGAGTCCTTCTACCTGTCCGAATCCTCGTTCCTTGAGCCTCTCGTCTGGTTCCAGTAACGGAATATCAAGCCGCTCCGCAATAATCCGGGCTGTCTCATGGGCACGCTGCAGACTACTCGAAATTATATGATCCCAGTGAATGTGCTCTACCGCTAACCGTTCGGCCAGCCGGGCTGCCTGTCTCCTCCCTTCTTCATTAAGTGGGATATCGCTGTGACCCTGAATACGCCCCAGCGCATTCCAGTCGGTCAAGCCGTGTCTGATCAAACCAATCCGCATCTTCCTGTTACACCCTTCCTCCAACTGCTCACGCCTATTGCGATCGCTGCTATGTATTGGCTGTGAATAAATACAGCTTAACACAAATAAAAGCCTATAGGCATCGGTCCAATTACGGAATTTGCCTGCAGGCTCTGTATCTTTGTATTTAATTATTGATGTTTGGTACGGGCCAGCCAGCGCAGGGAGACCAGCGCCAGCAGCATACCGACAAGAGATAGAATCATCCAGTACTGCGGATGACTCGGATTCATCGGGATCACTAGCGGATCGATCAATCCCCGTTCCGATCCGGCAAAATGAAGCGATGAATAGACGACCGTATTATCATCGCCTGTAGCCACTGCTGTCGGTACAATACCGCTTACCCTCTCGGGCTGTGGCTGCTGCTCGAACGTGCCTGTCATATCGAGTGTCAAGTAAATGGAACTGCAAATAAAGACCGCAATAAGCGAAGACATCCAGACGGATAACCGGCGGCGGAACAGGCGTGAGATAGGTCCACGCTTAACATCGGTCTGTACCAGCCACGGTGATTCGGCATAAATCCGGTCCATTACATTCCGGTTTATATTTTCGGCGCGGATTGTCATGGTCGGCATCTCTTCCAGTTGTGCTGCTTCTGCCTGAATCAGTTCATGACTTTCTCTCCACACTTCAAATTCTGCCGCGCAGTCAGGACACTCCCGAACATGTTCGTCCAGTGCCAACCGGCGTGGATCATCCGGCATCAGGTCCCAATAGATCCCGAACAGCTCTTCGGCCTCTCTGCAATTCATTTTCTCTTCATCCCTTCACTAGGCTGATTGTAGACCGAGTCATAATAATACGGCTCCAGCCGTGTTTTTACACTCGCTCTCGCCCGGAACAATAGAGATTTGACGGAGCTTACACTTTGACAGAGGATATCGGCAATTTCCTGATAATCCAACTGGTCGTATTCGCGGAGGATCAAAGCAGATCGTTGTTTTTCTGGCAGCTGGTCTATCGCTTCACGTACCATCTGGACGCGTTCACCGCGCAATACCGCCTGTTCCGGCACCATACTGTTCGGTGCCACTGGTGTATATCCGCTCTCTTCGAGAGGGATACTGCCGCTTTTTTGCTTGCGCAGCTCGCTCAGTACGGTATTGCGTGCGATGGTATACAGCCAGGTAGAGAACGAAGCATCCACTTCCCGGAAAGAATGCAGACTTTTGTAAGCCTTGTAGAACGTCTCCGAACACAGGTCTTCTGCCATTATTTCGAGATTGGAACTTTTGAGCATATGATAGATAAACGCCAGAATCTTGCGCTGGTAACGGCGCATTAGCTCAGAATACAGCTCTACATCACCGTTTTTAATTTCCTGAATTAACAGGGAATCTGTCATTGAAATGCGACCCTCCTCATTGTTGCCGCCGCATCTTCCTATTCCTTATGTATTAGATAATACCGGATAGGACGGCAAAAGTTGCGGTATTTCTAACATTTTCCGCAGCCGACAACAATTCACTGATTTGATATAAATGATAATCTTGCCTACTGATCCGGCAAGCAACTGGAGTAACTGGTACAAGCCTCAAGCGGGCTGATCGGATAGAAAGGGACAATAGTACTTTTATTTATCAAATGCGACTCCACAAGCCGCTTTCTGACATACAGATGGATGGCTTTAGGGTGGTTATATCGGGCTTACTTTTATTCGTATATCCTGACTGAATATATGGCGAAAATGAGCATACGGAATGTTCACTAATCTGTTCATTTCATTGCACTACAATAGAGCAACCTTTATATCATACCTGACTTTTAGACGGATGGCAAAGTTAAAAGGTTGCTGATCCATCTGTAAAATTAATCCTTTGGGCTGGATAAAGAGCTCCATTACCTTATAATTCATCTGCTACGGAACATGGGATACATCCTATGAATACGAATATACAGTTGAATCATCTGCTTCAGCCCAGAAGTGAATTCGATGTATGCAATCAACCACACAGAGAGGGATAATACAAACCGAACAATTCACTGATGATTCAAAGCATTAACGCAGAAACGTATGAACTTAGACAAATCCTATAATATAAAGTAACTAAAAACAGATCTTCGTGATGGATGTCTCAAAACTCTATATGCGTATATAAAAATCAATTATGTATGTACAACACGAAAATATCCTTTCCAGTCCGTTACACCTTGAGCCTTTAAACCGGCAGCCGAAAACTCCCTTATCTGTTATACCATATAATGATACTGCAATTCAAAGTTCGCGCAAAAGCTATCAGGACAAAAAAGAAACCGCTAACATAAGTTAGCGGTTCGAGTTTCATATTTCGGAAACTCCAGTTATTGGATAGGAGTGGACACTCCTATCCGACAACTGGAGTTTTTTTATTATAGTGAAACCTTTAATTGCAGCGCATCTTCAAAGCCCATTTTATAAGCCTTTTTAGCTGCAACGTTCTTCTCTAAAAATATTCCTTCTAGCTTATTCAGCTCCTCTGTATGTTCCTCTGCTAAAAGGTCTTTTATTTTTTGCAGCTGCGCCGAAAATTCTAATATATTACTCTCGTTCTCTCTTTCTGCTACAAGTACAGCCTCCCATGCTCGTTGCTCTAATTTCGGTGCTATCCACTCATAAATAATATCCATTAAGTATGTTCTCCTTTTAATTGTAATTTTATGTGTATAGTTCGTTTATTGTTCTCGTTTACCGCTTATACATCGAATGTTATAATCGTCATGGGCTGATACCTTCCTTTCTGCGCAGAAGGAGCTATTCAAGTGTATAAAGTCTCCAGAGGGAGATGCTTGCTCCGCTCCATATTAAAGGTTCGTAAAATGACACAAACTGAATTCGCTCGGCGATCTGGTTGGTCGCAGCGAATGATCTCTTTCTATTGTCGAGATGAAAGAAAAATGAGTGTCGAAGCCATGTATGTCGCTTCCTTAATATTGGAAGTCGGTATGGACGAGCTTTATGAATGGGAACTGGAGTGAGTACTGCGGGTGTGACCGCAGCTCCCCTGAACGACTTTAGAACGTATGAGTACTAATCGTAAAATATACGCAAACACTTACTATGTATCGATCTGCTTTGCTAATTAAATGATTCTCAATTCAACAACTTACCAATTTAGTCTAATATAAAACACGAATTACATAAACAGGAAATTTGTCGAAGAATGTATGCACAGCGTGAGAATCGAAAGCATTCGATTTTTCTTGACTACAATGTAAAATTATGCATAAAAAAGGGAGGCATTATGCCTCCGATAATCCGCTTATTAAATGCTCAATCATTTTCTTTTTTGATCTGGCGATATTGGCTGTTATATCTGTGTTATAAAAATGCGCTATCAAAGACCAACCATTGTCCGAAACATGGCTTATTTGCTTTCCATCTGCCAGCGTACCATTATCAAGTTGGATGAAATCAAATGCTTTCTTACATTCTGCTAAGGTACTGATCCCAACATAAACGCCCTTACGCGTATGATAGCGAGGTACACTATGGCCGCCATTATTATAAGTATCAATTTTAAATACTTCTTTAATATTAAAATTTTCAAAATCTCCGACTTTTTTATCTTCGATTAGTTTTACTCCAAGTAAATCCATAAATCACTTACCTTTCTTTAAAGCAGCAGGGAGTTTCTCTGCTCCAATTAGCCCTTTACGTTTAGCTGCGGATTTTCCGCTGTTTTTTACAAGTACATTCATGATATGACGAGCAATGCTTTTCTTCATGATAGGTTCACCTCCCTTCATTTTCCCCATATTGGTAAAACAAAAATTGCCTGAGACAAGAAAGTTAATGCCAGTACTGGAGAATCTATAATGAAATTACTAGAAACTATAGCTATACAAATAAGTTTTAATTGCAAGTTAGAAAATCGACTTTTTATTGTGACCTCATCTTTAAATGATGGTCCATAAAAAAGAAAGATAGTTCCTGCTATGATGTTAAAAATCCCGATATGATCAACTTTAATTAACGGTATCACGCAGAATATTAAAGCAGATAGCAGAGTACATGCTGTGATCGAACGTAAATGTACGCCACCTGAGAACTTTCTAATGACTATAAATATAAACATGGATAACAGCGATTCTATAATTTTGCCTGTAAAAAGACTGCAAACTATTACAAGGATTAACGTGCCCAGGTAATTTAGATAAATGTTTATTTGCCAACGTAGGACTTCTTGATCGGCTGGATGATCAGGATCAAGCATTTTTAATCGCTTGCTTAGAAACAAAGATATGCTTTCAATCACCATTGCATATCACCTTTTCTGGAGAAATAATATGAAAGCCCGAAGCTAATGATCGCCAACAAAATTAACGGGAACATATACCCGTAATTCAGAAATATAATGGCTGCAAAAATAGTTATAACTGATATTAATGTGCTGCTGATCATTTCAATATTTTGTCTAGATGTAAAGTCTTCTTTATCTGAAAAATCATGCGGCGGAATTATTATAAATGAGAACCCTAAATTGAATTTCCAGAGTATAAAGGACAGCAGAAAGATAGCAACTTCTGTGCTAACTTGAACCGCGTATACTGCCATACCACTAATCTCTTTTACAATGCTACTATCCAATGCTCCAGATGCATCAAAGAAATAATATATCAATAATTGAATGTTAAAGAATCCAAGCATCCCTGCTGCAGCTACGAATGCAGAATAATGGAATTTCATTCTTATAACGTACCTTAAAAATAAAACGAATATCAGATATTGAATTGGTAGATCCAAGTAAGCAATGCTAATTTCCACTCTAAAAAAATAAGAAGATAAAGTTATAATTAGCGCTAATACAGAAATTCTTTTTGCATACATCATTATGGGCAGCCGATACAGCTTAAACATAAGAATGATCATGGCTGCTGCATCAAAGATACTCAATATAATATAAAGGGCCTTATCCACCATACACCGTCCTATAGTTAATATATAAAGTATACGGTATCTTGCTACTTATCTACCACAAAAAATATACTTTTAGGTAATAAAACATCAGTTATAAATATTCTGAAACTTTTCCACTATTTTCCGATATAATAAACTTTATATACTAATGAAAGGTTGATGCTGAATATGATTTACATAGGATGGTTTTTAATTATTGCAGGATTACTATACAACATAAGCATAGATGGCCCAAAAGACTTTTTTAATTGGGGTATTTATGTAGGACTTGTTCTTCTTTTAATCGGTTTGACTGAACGACAATCGCAGTTAAAGAAGCAAGTTAAACAGCTTCAAGAACAATTTGGATCTATTAATAGTAAATAAAATTTACTGAATGTAAATTTGTTGTAATAATGGTTTACGGAATTTGTAAAAGTGCACTCCATTAAAAATATGGGGCTGTTATCTTAGTAACGACAGGAATAAATTACACGCTCTGCCATAATTGGCGGAGCCCTTTGTATTATATGAAACATCCAGTTTCAATTTATTGATTAGAGAGGAATTAACAAAATGAAGAGAAGTTCAAGGCACGAATCGGTCACCGAATATCTGATAAAGAATTACAATGTTAAAAAAGGACGTTTTAAACTTTCTATGGGTGCAATTTCTAGATCACAAGATATCACATTGAAGCAGAAATTAATCCAAGAAGAATCTTTTGAAAATTTAGGAAGTATACATTCTGGAATTGAAGCACAATACGAATCTATGAAACAAATAAGTTTGATTGTATCCTCAGCCATATTCTTTTTAAGTACTATATTAGGAGTACTTGCTTTCTATTTACAACAATCTATGAAGCAAATTGATTGGACACATGAAATAATTATGCTAAAAGTAAAAGCTAAAATTGAACTTTTAAAAAACATACCTTGGTTTGAACACTCTGGATTTTTTTACAAAGCGCAAATGGGAATATACGATAATATTTTAAAAGAACAAAACAAAGCTTATAGCGATGTAATAGGTGGCATTTATACGATGTACCTTGTGAGTATTTTACCTATTTTCATTTTTTTTGTATTGTTTATTGCATTTATATGGTCTAAATATTCATGGTTATCTAGTATACACTTCTGTGTAAAAGAAGCTTACAAACTTAAAGAAAAATCCGAAAAGCAAAAAGATTGATTTCTTATCTAATATACAATACTAACAAGCTTTATAAGCTAACTAGAGTTTATTAGTATTGTATATTATTTTAACTGAAATATATGCTTACATAATTCTATTCTATATCTCAACTCTTTTCTCAATAGTACTTTGTCCATAAACAAATATTTTTAAAATAAATAAATCAGAAAATCAAAAATAAAGTGATTTCCTGAAATTCTGGACATGAATAAGCCTATTTGGTGAAAAGGCTAGTTCCCAAATATTATTTTTGCACTATAATTAGATTATGCCAAAACAAAGGAGGTGATTTCATTGCTCTTTGAATTGGCTGTAGTTCTAAATGTCATATCAGCGGGGTTAAATCTAACCACTGCATTTATGAACTACAAAAGTAAAAGACCCTAAAGTGATTGAGGCACTTTAGAGTCTGCAATGATGACTGGAACTGGTAATTAGATTACCAGTTCCACCTATTTCAATTATATACGAATGTAACGTGTTACAAAAGAATAAATTAGTATCATATATGTAGACTATATAATAATAAAAGGCTCTGTCATAACAGGCAGAGCCTTTTATTATTTTTTTGTGCTTTTTAGCGGTAAAAATACTACGCCTTTGTTGCTTTAAATGTATGTATAGCTCTAGAGTAATAAGTATCTTGTATTTTAACGAATTCCGGCGTGTAGATCCTAACAGGTCCACCATAGTCCACAATAATATCTACTCCAAGTTCTGATTCTGTTTCTACTCTAACACGTACCTGGGACAGTGCAGCTGCTAGTAATTCCATATCTGTTTTTAATTCTTTGTATATTGGTCTTTCCACTTTATTTCTCTATACAATTATGATTTGATAATATAAAACGCAAACTAGGTTTTTTAGCGAAGTAAATAACCCTAATTTGCGTTTTATATTTAAAAATTGCTAATGATTTCTTTATACCCTTTTGTTAAAGGAGCATTGTATAAATCGTTACTAAAAGCCAACAGATAGTCGATAGCCTCGTTCACTCTTTCAGAATTTAAAGGAGTTCTGATTATCTGCAGAATACTTTTCATATGCCTACTTCTTCTCTCGCCTGATAATGAAACTCTAATGCTATCATCAACTAAATAAGACAGTAGTAATTTGATTTGATTACTATCTAAAATGGAAAAAAACTGATCATAGTATTTTTTTGCTCCAGGAGAAACGCCTTCGCAATAAGATACTCCGTTTCCTAACCTACAGGAAAGAATAGTTTTTATTAATTTCTCTTCTCTCTCTTTAGGAATATCGTCTGATTTCCCTATTATTTTCATCAATTCTCTTGCATAGTTAGGTTCATAATAAAAATTGTCCCACCCAACATGTGCGCTATATAAATCATCACAGAGAGTTGTAATATTAATAAACTTAGTAGAAGCAGTGAAATAGCGATTACCTCCACATTCATCAAAAAACCTTTCAGCTAAAGTTACTCTTTCAGTGTCTAACTTGGTTTTATAAACATCTATTTTTTCGCCAAGCTCATATTTTACTGAATCAGTAGAATGCATCCACAATGCAGGTGCTATTTTTAGAATGTTTTCTTGTACGACTTTTTGAGTAGCTTCACCAGTAAAAAGACTAAAAACTGTTGTTAACAAATTCCCCGTCATTTTTGTTGAAAGATCGGCAATACTGCTTTCAAAAGTTGCTATTAAATCAGGTCTTAATTCATTGCTACTTTTTTTAATATTGTCAACAATGCTTCTAACAGTCATCGCTGCTTTCGAAGGAGAAACTTCAATTACTTCATCAACACAAGTTTTAAGCCATCCAAGTAACTCGAATGAATTGATTGAATACGTATTAGGATGCGATGAACCGATATCATTTCTCATAGTTAAAACATGAGATAGTTTTTTATGCAATAAATCACCAATTAATTCTAGTTTGCGGCAATTATCTAAAAGAACTTTATCTTTAATGCCTGCTAAATCCGCTTCTTCACTAAACTGATCCCTGTTCCGCTGACCAACTGCTGCATCAAAAAAAAGATCTAATCCATATACAATAATTTTTTGTCTTAGACTAGTGATAACTTCGTTCCATATATAATTTAAGGCTGCATCGAATAATCCTATTGCAGACGCAGCTATAAATTTAGATAAGTATCTTGCTTCTGCTTTAACTTCCGGCTTTAATGAGCCAACTAAATAAGGAAAAGATTGCATAATTTGCTCTCTTTCATTTGATTCGGCTATTACATTATCTGCAGGCAATCCTAAATCTCTTAAATAAATTTCAAAATTTGATAAATTAGTGTTTGCAGGAGAATAACCAGTTCTGTTATTTGAAGGCATAATTTCATTATCCATACTCCGCCTACTTTCACTTGAAATTTAATTGAATCACTTTACCAGAAGGTGAGAAAAAGCCCGGAGGTAAAGAGCTTAACTCTTCTACATCTTGTTGTGGTAAACATAGTTCCTCACTTAGGGTACTAGGCTTTATTATTCCATGTTCTGTTAACATTATCATAGCTTGCTTGAGAAGATTGGGTTCCTCAAGTGGTATCACATCATCAAGCGGTTCTTTTTTATTCATTCTTCTAGCTGATAACTGTTTACGTAAATAAAGAACTTGATTCTCGGAAAGTAAATCTAAATCTTCACAACGTTTAATCATTGCTTGTATTGAAATATTCCATCTTTTTTTCAATTCTGTAAAATGATTCAAAGATGTAGACATTATTTCACGTGAGAAAGATTCCCTCGGTAATAAAAAGGCTGAAGAAAATCGATGCGCTTCGTTCTCAATAAGCATTAACTTTTCTTTTAAGTCCAAAG
The DNA here is from genome assembly GCF_000346635.1 of Paenibacillus shenyangensis. Lineage (NCBI taxonomy): Bacteria > Bacillati > Bacillota > Bacilli > Caryophanales > Paenibacillaceae > Paenibacillus > Paenibacillus shenyangensis. Next base: position 124,305 of record NZ_AOIG01000022.1, on the reverse strand, counting down.
GAGTCACCCATTTATGCATTATTAGATGACCAACTTCGTGCATTAAGTTAAATCGCATTCTTCCTGAAGCTTCTTTATCAGTCCCTACAACAATAAAAGGTCTTCCCTCTCTCCATTGTGAGTAAGCATCTACATTATGATCATTGAATTTAAATTTCGAGATTATGAATCCATTATTTTCTAGTAAAGCCGTAATATTATTAATCGGTCCATTCCCTAATCCCCAATGCTCTCTTAATTTAGTAGCCATCAGCTCAATATCGTCAACTTGAAGGTTATCTAATTTTACATTTTCAAAATCAGGTAAGTTAACACCAGGGAAATCCAAGTAATTCTCTGTAAAATTGAAAATGTCCTCTTGCATATCCAATCTCGCAACTTGGATATCTCTCGATCTTTGAGCTGTTGATTTTAGGCTTCTATAAAAAACAGTTCCTTTTGGTCTATTGGATGGTAATGGTTTAAAGAAATAACTCGTTGGAAATTTCAATGTATTAACAATTTTCATAAACACTTCTCCACTTGGAGAACTGTGACCTAATTCATATTGAGACAATGCTTGTTTTGTAATAAATAATTGCTCTGCTAGATCTGTAATAGTCATTCCTCTGGCCATTCTAGCATTCCTAATTCGTCCAGGTATGGGAACTGAAGTATTTTGTGCTTTAAAGTTTCTCCCCATCTCCAAACACTCCCTTAACTAACTGCTCTTTAAAAGTTGGTAATACTGACTTGATGTGTTCTTCGTCATTTTTCTCAATGACGTAAGGATCTCTTAAAAGATTATATTGGTAGCGCCAGCTATCTGCCCCGACTGTTGGTATTCCAATATGTACAAAAGCAGGTACATTATTAAAACAACCATGAGTCAGAATCATATAATTTACTTCATTGGTTCTAAGTTTTTTCAGAATTTGGGCAACATCTTTTTCGATATGCAACTCTACTTGACCATTCACTAAACTATTTTCGTACCTGAAATCTGCATACCTAGGTACTGCATTAGGCGATTTCACTTGTGATATATTTATAATAGAATTACCAGTTAATAATTGTATATAGTTAAAATTCCTTCTACTATTAGTTACGGATTTTGAAGAAATATCTAATCCATGTTCAGCTATTTTTCTATCAATACAAAAAGATACTGCAGCATTTCTTAAAATACCATAAGTATTCTTACCATAGACAGACTGAAGCCAGTGGTTATCTTTAACTAATTGTGTAACCATGTCGTATCCCATATAAATAGCAGACGTAATTTGGGAACGGACTTTTAAGGGGAATTCAGAATCGACAAATTCTTTTTCATTAACATATCGCATTTTATCACCTCATTTGATCTATCCACTTGTAAACTATTTTATCTTTTTTTCTATTTCTGTCAAGTGGGATTCGATTTACCTTTATGTATGTAAATTAACTACAGATTCTATTTTAAAATTTCAAGCCCTCTATCAGCATTAGCTACAGAGGGCTTGAAATTATAGTATTGATTATTCCTTAGTTGTACCTTGTCGGTTACTAAGTGCAAGTTCGAACAATCCTGTAGCAGATAATCCCGCCAGACCACCAGACCATAAGCGCAATACTAGTTCAAGATCTGTGAATGGAGCTGCTGCCCATCCGATCAACAAGCCAACAACTACTCCGATTACTGGTACAATATTTTTAGGAATAGGGACAGTACTTTTAACCAGTTGTACCAGAGCTAAAATAATTACCGAAAGTGTTGAAGCAAATGCCAGAACCAATTGCATTTTATCCATGTTCATCAACCTTTCTTCACAGTCAATTTTTTGGCTTCATTATCCCATATCAATACGCCGCCGAATGCTTTGACCAGCGGACGAACCTGCACATAAGACTTGCCGCCGATCAGCTGCGTGTCCTGTAGCTCCCGGCCATTGATGATAGCCGCCTTATTCTTGTTGTTAAATCCGACAGCGAACCGGAACACATCAGCCAGGGCAGTGATAGATACATAGGTCGTATCACCGATCAGATAGCCAGTGCCGACCACATCCTCATACACAACCCGTATTTTCTTTTCGGCTGGCTCCATCTCTACGGCTGCTGCTGGCTGCTTCCCATACTTTGCCTGAAGCTGATCGACGGTACCGTTAAACTCGTTTAGATCCACAGGTCCGGAAATGCCCTTCACCTTGCGGCTACCGCCCGGCAGTGTGCCGCCGTCTGTTCCGTCGCTGTACTGCCAGAACTCCCAGCTGCGCCAACCCTGCGCATCCTCTGGCACTCTGCTGGCACTGTAGCGAGCAATCCATAGCGGATACTGCTGCAGGTTGCTGAAATTGCCGATGAAGGACGGATAGGTATATAGCATCGGACGTTTGCCCGTCAGCCGCTCAATCTCCTGCAGGAAGGCAAGCGCGATTGCAGAAGCAGCTGCCGGACTGACCGAACCAGACTTATGCTCATAGTCCAGTACCGGCGGCAGATCCACCCCGCCGCCTGCCATAATTGCTGTATAGAACTTCCCAGCTGCCGCCCGCGCCTGCGCCGGATTGGTGACCGACTCATCGAGGTAATGATAGGCGCCTACCAGCAGACCTGCTGCACGGGCTGCCATAATATTCTGAATAAACATCGAGTCTATTTTGTTCTGTGTAGCCTTTATAAAAGCAAAAGAGACGCCGCTTTTCGCAACGTCCCCCCAATTGATATTCCCCTGCCAGCGAGATACATCGATCCCTTGAGCATTTCCTGTTTTACGATTTTGCATTGTTACTACCTTCTTTCTATATTATTTTTATTTGCGATCTTGACGACGCAGATAAAACCAGACATCAAAACGTTTTTTATGTGTCAAAATCGCCAGTATGATCAATGATGCAGTTGTCAGGCATTGAGCTGCCGTCCAGGTGTACGTCTGTAAGGCATGATCGATGGGACTATCGCCCGGCTGCATAATATAGCTGATTCGGATAAGAAAAGCCGTTGCCATCTTGATTCCGTATGCAACCATAAAACCAAGCATAGCCAGCATAAATTGATTGATCGCTCCGGCTGCGAACCGTTCTCGAAAGTATGGATAAAATTTAATAATCATGTAAACTACGCAAAACTCAGACACTGCATACAGCAGCAACAGCCATACGTCATTAAGTGTCACGTTGATGCTCCCCCTTTTTGTGCTCATAGATCAGATACGGAGCAAATCCGTTCTTCTCAATTTCTCTTTTTAATTTTTCTGACGCATCTTGATAAGCAATGCGCACGACCTTCGCCCGGCTTTTGACCTTCTCAATCTCCGGTTTTTTTGATATTTCGTGCGGTTCTGGCACTTTTGGAACGAACCGCTTTAACAATTTACGAAACATGCTTTACCCTCCCCGATCGTCGGTATCCTTTTTTATCTTGCTGACCATACCGGTCAGAGACTCAAGGACTTCTTTCCGTTCGGCGTTAATATCGTTCACCAATGCTTGAAATGCGCTTTGTGCTTCGTCCCGCTCAACCTCTGCCCGTTCCCGTCCGGCTTCTGCTCGTGCCACTGCGTCTTTGAGTTCTCTAATGTAATCAAAGATCACTTTATACAGCACAAAAAACAGAAATAGCGCTGTAATGACAGCAAAACCGTAACGCTCCATTAGCGCACCGATCTTGTCCACGGTTTCCAGGCTGAACTGATCAACTGCGGACGTGACGACAATCTCTTTGAATATCATGCGCCGCGTCGCTCCTTTGTTGTATGATTAAGTCCAAAAAAAATACGCCTTCACGGCGTTGAGTTTTCATTATTATTAAGGCTATCACCTCCCTCTCCAGAATCAGCATCATTTTTAACTTCATCTATTGGGGCAGGGGTAGGTGGTGGCATCATTGCAACCAGCTGGTCATATTGTACCTGAGTGATACGTTCAGCCAGTAGGGTCTTATCATAAACTTCCACTGGGTAATTCTCGACTTTGACTGCATGTACTTTAAGTTCTTCCTGCCAAGCGGGCTGAAACTGTGATAGTGTACGAGATCCTGTCTCGAAGATTGTAATACAGTAGGCGTGTAAAGCAGCTGTCGGTAATGGCATACTTATGCACCTCCCGATAAATTAAAATCCCATAAAGCGGCAATCTGCTCCGCCATATCATGTTTGAACTTTTCCAGTTCCGTAAGTTCCGGGGTAGGATTCATATCTTTAATTTCTTCTTCTGTTGCACCTTCTACCCACAACCAGTTGGCATCATTTTCTGTAAAATTCATCGTCCATTTTTCCGGATCATTCCCAAACATTTTTTTAATCTTATCTATATTTAATCTCGGTGTGTACAAACCAGGCATTGCCGGAACCCCAACAATAAAGCCGATTTCTGCGCCTTCTTCGGCAGACACGGGATATGAACGAATACCAAAATATTGATCATCATTAGTTAGTTTGTCTTCTATATAAAATCCCTTACTGTTAACAAACGGAATTGATTTCACAATAAGACCTCCTTAATTGAGTGGATAACTAAATCCTTCGAAAGAAATAGCTGTCAAGGCGCTGGCAACAGCCAGTCGTACACGTCCGTCACTAAAAAAGTCGATAGCAACGGTTTGTCCAGACGACCCGTTATAGGTACCCAGCGATGCGGTAAGAGATCGCGGAGTTCTAAATTTTTCCGGAATGGTGAACAACAATGTTTGTGAAGCTGTCACACCGCTTTGTAGTAAGCCGCGGAAGTAGATCCGGTTACCTTCAATCCGATAACCAAACCCCAGCCCTACGGTCCAAGAATTCAAAGTAGTAGGTGTAATCCATTGCGGAACATCTTTCTCCGCTTTTTTGTTTTCAGTTACCGAGATTCGCTGAGTAAGCTGCTGTATATCTTTAGAGAACTCGTCCATAATCGCTCGTTCATTCATCGGGTAGTTACCTGCAACAGCACTTACTGGATACCGATCCATCGGAATGTACATGACTGAATAAGAAGAATTGGAATCATAATTAATATACGATTGTTGCGCTAAGGCTCCTGCTGTAGTAATCGTATTCGGGTATAATGCCCACTTATCTGGTCGATTGTCTTTGTAGATAGCTATAAATCGGTCCACACGCTGCTTGGTTAATGATGTGCTGTATTCATACCCAGAACTGGAAGGTGATCCATTATTAATATTCCATGAGGTATTATCCCGGAACGGCGTTACTCGTTCACGCAGCACGATGCCGCTGCCTACTTCAATCACATTGTCGCCCTGAATCAGATTCATTGCACCTTCGGTAGGCACTGGGTCAGATCCGGAAGCGGGACGGCGGTACATCAGCATATAATCTGTGACCGGTCGAGACACACGGTACCCACCTGTAATTAAATTTTCAGGTCTTGCAGAAGGTACCGAAGAGACGTTCCCGCTGTAATCTATCCCGTTGAAACTGGCAAGCGGGGTCCACCGCTTATTCAATCCGTCTGTCCGGGAATACACTCCCAGGCCATCAGCAGCATTGGTGGATGCGTCATACATTTTCCAACCATACATGTAGGCTTTGAATTCATCTATGGTCGGGGAATATCCATCCGCCCAGCCGCTATCAGCTGATGAAATGGTTAAGTACAGGTTGCCTGCTCCATCAAAGGAAGCTACATCTGCTTTATTCGACACGGCATTTTGCATAATCGTGCCATCAAATTTTATTGGAATGACTGTAGATGGTGAATAGGATTCATACCCGACAATCTTGATTTCCTTAAAGCCGGCCAGGCTGGCACTGATTACCCAATTCAGTTCGCCAGACAATGCGCGTTTACGCCAGACTGTATTTTTGTAATACTGCCCGTCGGCTCCTGCGGACAATGTATCCCGATCTGATTCAGCAGCTACCACAGGCGGAGCCAGTAACTCTGTATCAAAAGCCATAAGAGCGGAAACCTCTGTTTTGGCTACACTGGTCCAGCGAATCGCATACGGATTTCGCACCCCGGCCAGACCTTCCGTGTATGGATACCAGGCCGCGATGCCCGTACGATCCATTTTGCTGGCAGCTGTATAATCCGCAGTAGACAACTCGTACACTCGGAATCCATCAATATAAACGGTCTGACCACTGGTGCCGAGTATACCAATTCCAATATCCATTGAAGATCCAGCAGCAGTGTACAGCCCATAGGATAGCTGGTACTGCGTATTGGTAGATACCACCGCGCCAGTAGGACCGCCCGATACAAACAGGTTAGCACTTGTGGCTGTACCATTCCGAATCTCGGCAGCAATCAGGTACCTGCTGCCTGGTGTAGTCGGTACCGTCCGGGTAATCCGTCCAGACGTGGCGGACAAAGTAAACAGCAGCGCACTCGTTCCGTAAGCAGCCTGCGTCGTATTGATGGTTCCAGATCCGCCGGTCAAATTCCAACCCAGCAGATTATCGAAGTTACCCGATCGCCCCAGCAGGTTGAGCAGCATGCGGCCGGTTAGGTTTAGCACATTGAAAGGAACATCGCGAGACGTGACAATAGTAGAAGTGCCTGCTGCTAGCGTTAAATCAACAGTAACAGCTTTATCAAGACGGTTATAAATATCGCCTAACCCTTGCTCCACTCGGTTAACGTCGCTCGCTTCAAGAACTTCACCTTTTTGCCAATTCGTTTTAGGTTGATACACCAATTAAATTCCTCCTTTCTTAAAATGTGAGTCGCCAAGCAAATGTCAGCTGGTACTCACTGGTCTTATTAATCACCGGCACTGTTTTGTAATTGAACATATAGCCAGATCCTAATGTATTGGATGCATCGCCGCCAAACATCCCCATTTCAACGACCGCTCCATTCGCTTCATTTTCCAGAAAGGTTGTAGTCAGCTGCAGAATATTACTTTCTGCGGATGTTGCTTGCCCATTCGAATCCAAATAGGTCCATGAAGTGATTGCCTTGCGCGCAAGAGGGGAACGCAAAACCGTCTGTGATAAACTTGCGGCTTGAGGACTCGCCTGTGTTCCATCTCCAACGCCGGTTCCTACTTCAAGATGAGTAATACCGGCCCCCCAGTTTGCTCCAGGACGCATACGCTTCGCCATGAATCTTGATGCATTGGCAACGATCAGATTTTTGATGTGAAATTCTTCAATGATCTGACCATCTGCCAGCGGCCCTTTATGCAAAATTACGCTGACTAATCCAACTGGCAGCGGGAAATCCTCATTGTGCATGTTCATAATATCTCTCCTAATATTCATTCTCGTATATGGTCTGTCCATCTTTAATAAGTGATATCGTTACTACATCTTGATAGGCTGTATATTCATCGCCAAGTCTTCCCGCGCCCAGTTGACTGATTGATAATCGGAATGATCCGTCAAAGCTCGCTGACGGCAGCCTATATATTTCTTGGTAAGTAGCTTCAGCAGAGAAGCTCTCGGTTGGTTTTTGTATTGTCTCTTTAAATATGGCTTTTATCGATCCGGACAACTCATCAGATTCAGAAAAATTTTGACCTCGTATATTCTGAAAATGTGCTCTATAATCCTCAGCAAATCCTGGGGATATATAGTTTAAAAAATAACGGATGCCGGCTCCTTTAGCTTCCAACAGAATCTCGTGCAAATCCGAAGAATCTTCGATGTATTTTGTATCGACTGTTAACTCAAACTCCGCTGGAGCTTTATCACGTACTTCAATATTGGTATCCTGTAACCGGTAAGATAGCAGTTCTTTCAATGCGATATTGTTAGTTTTGGGATTAAACAGCCACATCGTGAATCGGCGAATAAAATTATTATCTGTTTCCCCGGGATTCCGTTGGATCGCAAAAAAACTGGCCCAGTAATCCAGCCAGTCTCCTTTTGCCATATCCCGATTTAATTGTGATAGCGCTTCATCAATATCCATATTGGCTTGCCTCAGTGCTCGGTAGATCGGATAGAGCAATTGCCATGTTCCACTGGTGAAAGCATATAGCACAGTATCCAGTGGCTGGTCTTTCACTTCCAACAGGGCAAGGATTCCAGTATCCGGGTAATCATCGTGTTCAGGTGAATATTCCACTTCATATCCCATACTTCGAATTAAGCGTAAAAGGTCGTCTGCATCCAGTCCTTTCATTACAATAGACTGTTTGCCCGGTAATCCCGGTCGATAGGGCGCACTATGAAAATAGATCACGCCCAAATCTATCGTGATCATGCTGTGCAGCCCGTTGCCCTTCTTGATCGATAAAAATGGGAATTCCTTAGCTGATTTGTTCCACTTGTCTCCCAGGTTATCCAGCAGTTTACGTAATAGATTCATATGGACCTCCTATACATACAGCAGCGGGAACACAGGAGTTAAAATCTCTGTATCGGCTGCCTGCAGATTGTCATAGGTCCATGTTTTACCATCATCTGTGGATAGCTCAATTTTAATATCATATATACTTCCAAGCTGCTTGATCCGAGACTCCAGTTCTGTTTGTACCAATTCTTTCCCTTGAGTAAGAGAAGAGAAAAAATCAGAAACTTCACGGTTGATAAGTACCTGAGTGTCTACTAATGAAGCGCCATCGATCAATGCTAATCTCAAACGCATTTTGACAGGTTTTACTTTTGCCGAATACAGGTTGACCAATATGCCTGCCGGCTTATAGCCATATACCGGTTTGCCATTCTGATAATATCCTTTCAGCGTTGTGGCTACAGCAGCTAGTAATTCGCTTGATGCCGTGCCGGTTCCGTTCCATACGTAACAATCCACTTCACCTTTACGATTGATTAAATCTTCAAAAGCTTTCGCTTCAACAACCCGTTCAATGATAGTCCCATTCGTATCAATCAGCTGCGCTGTAGTGGAACCATATTCAATAGCTGGTAATGTTCCACGACTTAAAGAGGCAATAAACTTCTGGAAGCGGTTCTTCTGCTCGTCCAATGTTTCTTCGGCTTTACCCGTTGTAAATGCTGCCAGGTTAGTCACCGCATCAATCCCGGCTGGCTTAGATACAAAATCTGAAATGCTGCCAACCTCTACATTTCCATCTGTTCCTGGTACCGTGCTTACTACGGATACGATGACTGTTTTTTCGCCGATCGGCAGCACAGCATCGCTGATCGTCCTGAACGTTACCGGAGCTAATGCGGCCGTTGCTTTAGTTTTTACCAGTGTACCTGCCGGAATGAGGTAATTATCGTCAGCTGCCGTGGTGCGGCTGAATACGACTTGTCCAGTCGCAGATACCGCCTGCAGCTTTGGAAATGCCATGACTGTATATATGCTTTCAGCGATCAGCTTGCGGATATGGCGATAAACCTTGTCATACAGCTCTTCAATTTCTTTTGCTGGAGACTCCAGGAATGTTCTTGCCCGAGATCCGATCCGGTAGTCTGTGATTTTGGAAGACACTCCCCGTGACCAATCGACCATATCCTGAACCAATGATTCCATAGACTTGCGTTCAAAAGCCAATATTATCCCTCCTTTCTAAGCGGACACTGATGCTATTGTCTGTGATTCTGTCCCGGCTGCCGTGAAGCTAATATCTACCCGGATTGCTGTCATATCTACTTCAATAGCATTTACAGTTACAGTATCGATCCGCTCGTCATCCAGTAACGTTTCGATGACATCCAGCTCAATCAATTTATTTATATAGGGTGCCTGCGCAAGTCCGATCAGTTCGTGCAGCCTGCTGCCATACGTCGGATGCTGGGTAATACTACCGCGCCGAGTAGTCAGGCGATGGTTGGCTGCCTGCTGGATGTTCTCAGCTCCTACAACAACTCCCCAATCTCCTGCCCCGTCATAGGTAATATCGTTGTCTACAGCAGCTACCAGGTCTACTCCACCCAGTTCTTCGATATAACTGCTACTGGGCTGCCGAGTAGTCTGATTCGTATCATCAATGTAAATAGTCTGACCAGTAAGCCTTACCCGAGCATCTTTGCCGCTGGTGATCGGCTGCGGATTGGTAACAGTAACTGGATTAGAGTAGATTGAGTTTGTTTTGATTTCACCAACAATAATGATGCTGCCTGCAATAGTATTACCGAAACTTCCCGGAACCATGGAACGAACATAAAAATAACCCTCAGCTGTTCCGGCAGCCAGGGTTGCATCTTCTGTTAATTCGTATACTTTTTGAATACCTTGTGCATCTATTTCTGTTTTAAATTGAGATCCTGCAGCTATCGTCAACTCGCTATCTGCTTGAGTACGCATAAATCGTACATAGCCACCTGCATACAGTTCAAAATAGGCCTGGCGGCTGGTCATGGTATACGGGTACTCCAGATTGTTGTACTCTGCGATATCTTGCCAGGGTACATTATAAAGAACAGATAACCCTTGTATCGTATCTGCATCGTTTAGGACATGTTCAATCATATGCCTTCATCCTCTTCTATTTCATCCGGTTCCCCGATAATTTCAGTATCAGCGGCAAGCTGCCGTAATTTGTATAACTCAGCCAATATGGACCGCAGCTCAATTAATACATCATGGGGTACCCGATCAGATGTGCCGAGGGCATTACAAGTCCGCCGGCACAAATCAATATACTGTTCCAACTCATCGGTATTAATATCTACTCGATCATAAATAGCCTCATTGTAATCATATAGGGCAGAATAGGCGCGTTCAGCATAGGTGACGATCGCTTCAATGTTTGCCTGTTCATCCCTCAATACCGGGTAATTGATAAAGCTTGGCTCCGTATTCGGCAGGTAGTATGTGTCATCCATCGTTACCTCCTCGTGGCTTTTTTCATAAACTCACCAATATTGGATATATTGTCAGCCAGTTTGCCAGCCACTTTCTTTGTAGAGGGGTTTCTTTGCAGATAATCTGAAGCAGCTTCCTTCCGAGTTTTCGCCAGTCTCCGCAAACAGATGAACCGTAATTCGTAACGGTATAAGGTTGGCTCTGATTTACTGCGCTGTACGCGGAAGTCCTGCGGCTGTATTTCATAATGCTCATCATCTTCCCAGTTATACCAGTACATCGAGTGCTGCGGGTCATTCGCCTGTAGGAACTTTCGATAGACACGAGCACGGAAATTAATAAGTTCTTCGTAACCATCCAATTTCTTACCCTCGGCGCTGGTACGTGTGCTGTAACCGGTCGTTCCTGAAATCGTGACACTGGGTAACCCGATACCGAAATCTTGTACATATGCGCCACCGAGAGTCTGTGTAACGTTGCCTCGCCCGGCCTCTTCCTGCGCAAACTCGCTAGGATTCACCAGAAGTGTATGCAGCACAAGAGACCCGGAATTACCCGCCGGGGTTGTTTTGCGTATTTCAAAAGTCATACGATAAAACTTCTTAATGTCGCGGGTTCGATTTTTGACTAATGCCTTCTTGACTGCTGCCATCTCCTCACCCTTTTTCTACTTTCATTTCACCCTGTGGTAGCTTAAATAATGCAGAGCCGGTAGGATGGAAAAATTCAAAACCAGCCTCAGAAATCTTGATATGCCCAGTCCCATATTGGATGGTTGTATCCGTGGCAGTCATCGTTATCGATGATGCAGCACCCTTTTTATCCGCAGGATAATGTACAACTGCCTGATCAGCAGATAACTCTACATACGCACGCATCGGCAGCTTGCTTTCGTCCAGCAGATTACCCTGTACGTCCTGGTGAGCCAGCCCGCCCTTCACTCCGATATCAAATACCGGTAACTGTACCCTGATTTTATCCCTGGCTACTGTAATGAAGTTGCTGCTATAGCTGCCATTGCGCTGGAAGCCGATCATATAAGGCGCATCCTTCCGATTATCCATGTAACCGATCAGCACTGTATCCCCTTCTACAGGTTCCCGGTCCATATTGTTAATGATCCATACCGGTACCGGTTGGCTGTAGTCCAGAAATATAACTTCGATACGTCCAAAACGCTCATAATCTTTAACGCTTGTCACTTTTGCCAATCGATTTACGCCGAATTCCGGCTGACGGTTAGTTGTACGCCCTCCCAGAGAACTTTGATTTTTCATGGTATTTTCAGCACCTGCCCTTCATAGAGATATTGTCCCGGACTGGATACATTGCGCTGGTCTCGCTTAATCAACATCTCCTTATTTGCATTCCATATCTTTGTCCAAGCATCGCCTTTCCCGTATGCTGCAGCAGCAATGATCCATAAGGATTCGCCTTTCTTCACAGTATGGAATTCTGCCTTTACCTCAGCTGCCGTCTTTTTAGAGGCGGTTTTACCGGCTGCTGCCGTCTTGGTAGCAGATTTATTTGCGGCAGGTGCAGCTGCCTTTTTATAATCCTTGCCACGAGTAAGCTGCAGCGTGGTGGTCCAGCCTTCATACAGATTGAATGTCTGATTTACAGATTCAATGTAGAATTCTTTCATAATGCCTGAAGCCTGTAAGCGCTGACCGATCCGGTAGTGTCCCTTTCCTCGAACAGTCACTGCTCCATTCATGAATAGATGATTGTTTTCGTACCAGGATTTAAGTTTTTTGGTATATTGCCCGCTCATTCCTTCCAGCAGCGTGGTGCTGGTCTGATCATCTTGATCAATTGATAAGCCTTCTACCTGAACTTCAAGCGGTGATAATCCATATCGACTAACATTGGCTTCATTAATCAGCGGCGGTACAACGTTTTTGAGATCGAATCCCAGTGGATTGATCGTTGTACCTGCCCAGAATAGGTTGTAATGCTCGTCGTCTGAATAAGATAGATCTTCTTCGATGACATCTGCTGCTGTGACCTCATGGGCTAACAGCTTTTCCCAAGCGTCTTTATCAAACGGTGTATTCCGTAGGAAAAGTGAAACCACTGCATTGTCTTTACCGAATGGGAAGCGCGGATAAGGATAATATCCTTTGCCTTTTGGGAATTTTGCTTTTGCAGCATCAGATGCCTGCTCGATAGTCTCGTTGACTACGCGAGGCTTGCTGCCTTTATTCCATGCTTCATCTGGATTCCGTACATCCACGAAAAATTCTGTGAATGGCTGTACACATGCACGTTCCATCATGTTCCATAGCGACCCTTCATACTGATCAGCGGTCAGGATCATCGGGAGAAACAGGTCTACTTTGGCAAAATTGTACCGGAGAATATTAGTGACGTTCACTTTCTTGGCAACTGGCGTTTGTTTCTTCTCATCCCATACGGTCCACTGCACTGTATTTAATTTAGGTAAAATAAATCGCATGATATTATCCAGAACAGCAGCAGGGGTCCCTTTCATCACGTTCTCATTCGTAAAGTAGCTCATGAGTGTGACCCAACCTTCATTGGTCAAAAAGAACTTATCTGACTTAGCCTCGCTGCCGCCGATCTGCGGATAAAATTTCAAATTGGACTTGATCAGAATTTTCCCGAAATCTCTGCCCGTTACAGAGGTGGCCATTCCTCCATCCAATTCGCGCGTTCGTCGCACCCGGTCCACCAGCCCAACCATGACTGTGGAAGATTCTTCTCCTTTAGTTGTCTGATACCCCATTTGTATTACAACCAGGTCATTGGGCTTGATCAGCTGGGAACGGAACCATTTATCTCCGGCAAGTTTCATGCTGAATGTTCCGGCGGGAGCATCAAGCGTTTTTTGCGTTGCAATCGATAAGATCTGATTGGTCGGGTCATCTACGTTCTCAGCCTTCCCCTTGAGCTGGTAACAGGCTTTTTCTGTATGAAAGCTTACTCGAACTACCGGTACATACCTGCTGCCCTCTACGCCGCCTACAGGAGCCCAGCTGTAACGCTCTATCATGAGTACCCCGCCTTTGTAGGAGACATACGCAGTTTTTGCCGCTCTGCCTCAGCTATAATTCTTCTGACCATTCTTTCTAATTGGCTATGTGTAGCACCATTTAGAGACTTGGCACCTTCTCCTGTAACATCGAGCTTAACCGTGATCTCAGATTGATGCTTCACCGTGGATACAGCTGATCCGGCATTGGTCATGTAACCAATGTCACTGTCACCCGCTCCACCAGTTCCTAAAGACTGCAGCAATTGTTCCGGATCCATCAGTTTGCCGGATGAATTCATATATCCCAGATGTAGATGGCTACCGGTCGTGCTGCTGCCGCTGCCAGGCACTCCCCGATCACCACCGACATTACCGATCCAGTCGCCTGTTTTGATTTTTTGACCAACCTTGAGACCAGAGTTCACATTGGATAGATGGCTATAGAAGTAAGTGCTACCATCGGCCATTTTTACGCCGATCTCAGTACCTCCACCACGAGTATTGGCTTTGCCGTCTTCATCAAGTGCGCTGCCATCATCCATTTTTATAAAGGAAATTGTTCCGCCGGTCAGAGCATCCAACTTGTCTCCCTGCTCTCCGTTAATATCCAAACCACCATGAGCCTTTTTGCGGAATCCTTCTTTGGATCCAAATCTACTTGTAATACGGCTTTGCCAGTTATTAAAAAAACCGCTGCCGGAGCTAGTCGGCATCCCGCCGATCAATCCATTGGCAATATCGACGACGCCCTTGGACCAATTATTATTTAAATTATCTGGATCATTTCTGGCCCCGACAGGAGCATAACGCTGCTGCACTCCTGTTATGGTATCTATACCTTGATCGACATAGTTATTTTTAAGATTTTTGGCCATTGCCAGGATGCCATCATCGATACTATCGAAATTCATCAAACCATGAGAACCCATCATACCACCGACATTATTACGGTTGCGTGATGCTGGGGAAGTACCATTACCGGTCTCATGCATCGATATAGCAGCAAGTGCTGCCGGATCGATTCCGTATTGCAAGCCGGCTTTAACAAATTGTGCTCCCTTACCGGATAGCACACCGCCAAGCTTCGCATCTAATTGTGAGGCGCTGATTCCGCTCATGTCTGTAATCTTAGAAGAGATACTATATCCATCTTCCAGTGAAGCAGGCAGGCCCGTTAACGTGCTGTCTCCTCCACTCAGCAGCTCGGCGATCATTTCTTTAATCCCCTGATGCTCGGAGTAAATGTCGGCCATCTTGTTTTGGACCGTATACAACATCTGCCGGAATAGCCAGGTCCCTTTTTCGGTTAAATCCTTAGAGCTTTTTTCCATAGAGACATATTTGCCAGATGCATTACTAGCCATATCGGTAGTCGTACGATCCATGCTTTTGAAATTGTTTTTGCCGGACAGGGATAAATCTTCAACGTTATCGGCTACCTCATTAGGCATTTTACCAATATCCGAGTCACCCGCATGATTGTCCAGACCCCATAACCAATTCCATCCTTGTGAAAGAGCGCCCTGCCTAGAATCCTGCCATGTTTCCTGCTTAAATGGATTTTCAAATAGACCCGGATTCTTGCGTTGTCCCGATTGATGACCGAAAAGCCAGTCACTAACTCCGCTACCGGCTTCATCAGCCAATTTAGCTGATCCGATTACACCAACAGGCCCGAGAATTTTACCGGCTACACTGGCTGCTGTTCCAGCTCCTGCCGCCGCTTCACCCGCAGCAGCGGCTGCTCCCCCTTTAGAGGCAGGATTAAACCAACTTTTCACTTTATTGAATATTTTCCATCCGGCATATCCGCCTGCAGCAGTTGTAATAGCATCCTCGGGATTCTCTGCTACATATCCAGTAAGGTTGCCAATGGTATCACCGATTTTGTTGCTGGTTTCTTCACTAACCCCCAGCTGCTGCAATGTATCGGTTACAAATTGGCCTAAGCCTTCCTCTAAATCTTTTACAGTACTACTGACCGTGTTAAAACCTTCAACCAGCGTACCGACAAAGCCGCCTGCACCTTCTTTTAATTCGTTGACGATTCCAACTAATTGATCACCCAGACCAGTCAAGCTCTGTTTATACTGCGCATCGATATCCAGAAACCCTTGACCGGTTTCATTCATACGTTCTGTATCATACTTTGCGCCGGAATCAATTGATCCATTTTTCATTGATTCAATCTGCTCAGGGCTGAAGGATGTTAACCCATCGGTTGCGTCATAGAACTCAGAAGCTTCACGTTTGGTTGCTGCAAAGCCCCCGTCAGTCAGCCAGCGCTGCATGATCCGCTTGGTCAGCTCCTCATTGCCACCACTAATGCCTTTAATGTACTTGGACATGGCCGGGATATTATCTGTGTTCATCAATCCATCTTCATAGGATTGTTCCAGATCAAACAGATCCATCTTTCCGTATTCTCCAGGCTTATACTGCTGGAGTGCCCGTATCCCCATCCACTTCCAGTTATCGTTTTCCGGGGAAAATATACCACCCAGCCCGCTGATCAAGTTACCGCCAGAAGCTCCAGTGAGCTGCGTCATGCCCTTCTCAGTACCGATCCGGTCCAGTGTAGTCTGGTACGCCAATATCTGCTTAGAGCTGCCATCCTTGAGCGTTGTATTCATAGTTTGTAGCAATGCATTATTGGTCTCCATCACTTCTAAAATACGCGGAGTCATGCCGGATTCAGCTACACTCCCGGCAATAGCATCTGCAAAACTTTTCGGATTAACAGATCCGCCCGCCGCCCGGTTCGTTCCGGTTGCTCCAGCAACTTCAGATGTTGTTAATCCATAGGCGCGGCCGAACTTCAATAATCCCTTCTGCTGATCGGTATCGATGTTGCCTGCTGCCCGTGTATATTGGTCCAGGAACCCCCATGCTTCTGATGAGCTATAACCCATGCGATCGCTGCGGCCAACATCACCAGATCGGTCCCACATGCTTTTAGCCGCTCCGCTCCAGCCTTGCTGTCCACGCATACGTTGTGCCAAGTCCAGCGAATCAACCTGGCGGCTGTAAGCCAGTCCATAGGCTTGTGAGATGATTGCCCCAATACCACCGACCCCAGCCAGACCTAACCCCATTTTCCCAGCAGTCAGCACTCGACCTGCAGTGCCTTTAAAGAACTTGCCGACAATTCCTTTATTCACCTGATCGTTTAACCCATCTGCATTCAGGCCGCCCGATCCACTACCACCGCCGGAACCGGATCCACTTCTAAAATTAGACGATTCTCTTGATCGTGCATTATACAGGCGCTCGGTTTCAATGAGTTCCTTACGGATAATATCCAGCTTTTTCTCGCGCTCACGGATTGTTTTTTCAATTTCGCCACGCTCTGATTTTTGAGCAGAGTTCATTTTTTCGTATAGCTGCTCTACCATATCATTCTGCCGGCGGAATTGGCTGTCTAACTCCTGCATAGTGTCGGTAAAACGCTGCTTGTAGATATCCAGTGCTTTTAACTGGTTTTCATCAAAGAAGCCGCCTTTATTCGCGCCTTTGTTGACAACGCCGGTTACGCCTTTCAAATCCTGCTGCAATTGTTTTAAGCCGCGCTGTAGTGAGCCAAATTCTGCTTTGGCGGATACGCGGACCGTATTCTCTTTTGCCACTCTTGTCCCTCCTTCCTATGGTTCGACGTTTTCCCAATCGTCCGGGTCGTGCGGCAATTCTTGACGCGGCTTATAATTGTATGATAGTTTGCTATCGATTTCGTCGATTTCCTTATTCCATTTATCAAAATCGTCGTCGGAATATTCTTCGGCATTTGGACTATTGGCTTTTTTATCAAAAGCTATATGCGCAAATTCCAATTCGACTTGTTCAGGTGTCATTGCCAGAATGCGCGGATCGGTTGGCGGCAAGCCTCCGTATACATATTTACGGAGTATCCATAGTTTCCTTTCCATCGGCAGCTGGACGATCGTTTGCAGATGCTTCTCGAAAGGCTTTACGAAAAGAAGCCTCCCACATCTCATACAAGCCATATACATGGAATAACAAATCAGCTTCTGTAATTTCGCGCAGCTTCAGGAGACATTCTGGACGCTTGTACATAACTACTTCCAGAGTTGAGATCACCTGAGCCATAAACATGATGTCATCATCCACGAAACGGGGATCTCTAACACCAGACTCGCGCAGGATTTCCGACTTAATTGCGCCCATCTTCATAATGTCGCCCATAGAAGGCTTTTTAAATACAATTACGCCAGTATAGTGATTGCCTTCCTGTGACTCGTAATCGAGCGCTTCGCCTTCCTTCAACTCCGCTCCGGCACGAGCCTGTCCGGCAGCTTTAACCGCTGCTAATGCGTCTTCCTTATCTTTATCCGTGTATTGAGACATGTTCTTCCTCCTTAAAATAAATAGCCCTCACATGGAGGGCTTGATAGTTATGCAGATTCAGGTTTGCCATAGTCGGCAGACAGATACAGCCATGTTGCATTTTCCCCAGACATTGCATTCGCCTGGAATGTCTCCGAAGATTCTTGCAGTGTGCAGCCCCGGTAAACAATAACAATATCCCCGGTGTATTTATCCGTAATTTCAATATCGATAACGTTCATCGTCAGGATACCGATACCATAGCTGGATAAACCGAGTTCTGCCAGAGATTTGCCACGAATGCGGTATTTCTCAAGCGAAACGCTACCTTCAGCACGCAGCGGTACTGATTCTTGCGGCATGATAGAGCCGATTTCGTATTGGTTTTCCGTACCAAATGAACGGCGACCGCTTACGCTCTGCGCTCGTCCTACTTCTTGTCCGCCAATTTTAAGGCGGATCGTATGGCCAGCATGTGCCGGTTGGTCTTTTACAGTAGCCATGCATGTCCCTCCTTCATTTTATAAATTAAAGTGTGAAATGATTGGTCATTAAGAAATTATTGATTGGCAGCGTCGGTGATCCTGACCACTCTAAAGAGAATGCCGTGCCATTCTGTGTAACACGCACCGAATCCGGATCGTATTTAGTGATCCAACCTTGCTTTTGGAAAGCCTGCAGCCGGGAAATAAGATCGTTGTAAATGGTGGTCGCGATCCCGGCAACGGCTGCTTTACCTACATATGTGGTTTCAAAGTACGTTTCCAGATCTTCGCTCATGGCATCCTTCAGTGTGGAAACTGATAATTCTGACTGGGTCAGATCCTGACTCGGTGAAAGTGTGATTCCTTGGACAATACGGAAACCAACGTTTTTCACCTGCTCTACCGGACAGATATGCGCTTCCAGCAGCGTTTCGATTTCCAGACCGATGTACACCTTTTCCAATCCATCAAATCTCACCAGCTTGTAAGTGACCGGCTCCTGAGATTCTTGTCCCGCCCATATCCCGGCCACAGCTGCTGCCATGTAATATCCGGGCTTAACCACTTTATTCCCTTCACTGTCTGCTACCAGAGGACACGGCGTAACCAGCATGCCGCGTTCGGTAGCCAGTGGGGCAGCGAGTGCCGTGATTTCGCTGGTAGTCGCTCCTGCCGCATGTCCGTAAAATGCACGGCGGCGTTTCCGGTTTTTGGTATTGGACATAAAGGAAATATGCGCATCAACCTTCGCCCAAATCGCTGCTGCTGTTGTAACCGGAATAATACCGGCTATATCTTCGGGTTGCAGCAGATCGATAGCAGTCTGCCATTCACTATCTGTCGGACCCTTGGCAGCATCTGCTGCTGCAACAGGCGATACGCCAATCAAATCTGCTCCATGTCGCCAAGCTACATTCATTACTTCCATCAGGTCACTAGCTCCTACAGCAGCCGCCGCATCTTTCGGATTATTGAAATATGAAACTCTGTCGACTGGCAGTGTACTGCCCGCCCCTGGACGCCCCACTACAGATAGTGATTTCAAAGCACCCAGGGTAACCGGTACCATCCCTGCTGAATCGACAGTCGAATAAGCGCCAGGACGTTTGATCGTCGTGCCGCCGAACGAAATATTAATACTCATACGGTACCTCCTTATTTATAATTCATGGTCGACTGCTCCTGTAGGACAGTATTCCATTCTGCATCTGTTTTACTTTGCAGCAGTTCCGGACGCTCCCGGGCCTCATAACGGAAGCTTGCTACAAGTCCGATATGAACGCTGTGCTGCTGCAGATACTCTTCCAGAGTGATCCTTGCAGGCCCCTGCTGCATTTTTTTACCTTCACTATTTGCAGGCTGCGTCCCTACGGCTGCCTGCTCCTGACTCATTGCTTCATCTTTCTGTGCCAATTTGGACACCTCCATTTACCGTAACGCTTGTAATCGCAACTACGTGTTCTGTTATTTCAACATCCATTGGATTCAAGTAAGTGATTACCAAGCTCCCCCAATATACAGGGAAGGGTATAACCTGCCCGCTGAAATCACTCTCATCCTTACCAGCTTCCATACTGAAGCTTCGGACACCCAGCGCTACCGCCTGCTTACGGAATTGGATAATAAGCGCCTTGAGCAGACGATATACACGCTCTCGCTCGTCTGCATTGTTATGCCAGATGCGTATCTCCATAGACTCTTGAAATACCGTTCCATATAATTCGCCATATTCCAAGTCAATATCATCAAACGTACTACCAGCAAAGTCGCCGATCGTATGATTGGCTTCACTGTCCGATACTCGATTAATCCCTATACAGGGTAATTCTCCAGATGTTTGCGGGTCCGACTTCAGTACTGTCATCTTAATTTGCGCAGCACGAAAAGACTGCTTCAAAAATTGCAGCAGTTCTTCTTTCATATCCACACTATTAAATTGCATATACTAGCCGCCTCCCAGTCCGGCAGCTGCCATGTCCTGCTGGAAGCCCTGTGTTATCATTCCTTCGATTTGTTCCCGGGTATTTTCAATCACAGCGTCCCGGATCGGCTTAGGTTTTGTTGGCGGACGACGCCATGCAGCTGCCGGGGAATTTTCAGAAATCCGGCGGAAAGTCAGATACTGCGTCTGCCCTTGCTTATTCATGCGAACCATCCCTTGATAAGGACCAGACTTCCAAGTATGACCTGCTCCCGGGTGCGCCCCTGCCTGGCTCCGTTGCCCTGTGTTCTCTTCCTTAATCCTTCCGCCCCAGTCATAGGTCCGAGTAGGTAGATTAGAAGAAACACGGCTGAAAGAGAGCTGACGCGCCTGATCATATATGCGACCCGGCATTGCGTTGTTGGCAGCTCCTGGTGCGCCGTGCCGGAAAGGTACTGTGATATACTTCTTGCCATTCTTGCCCGTTTTCGCTTTTGGAGATGCAAGCAGCTTTGGCTTCAGATCTCTGGAGTCCTGACCACTTTCAATTGATTCGCCGTGTGAAGATGTACTGAACACTTCACCCGTCATAGAATCAGGGAACCTCAGCCCGTTTTGAATGCTGCGCACGTAATCACCCGTTTGGATGCCTACCCGGAATGTCCCGCCGCTATAACTCACGTTCACACCAGAAGCATATTCAACCCAGGTAGATTGTAGCAGGTGTGCTGCTTCCTTTACGGCTGCTTCAGTGTACGGTAGCTTATTGCCATTCCCTAACCGATCCAGAACAGAATCAAATTCCGGCAGCTGGATCTCGATGGATAATGGATTCATGTAATACACCTCCCGGATAATACCGCAGCACTACGGTACGCGGCAGTTCCTGACCATCTTGATGCCGTGGACGCGGCAATACAGCATATACGGTATATACCGGACGATGCATATATGTCACGGTATACTGCGCCCTATCCGGCGGTGCCTCTTCTCCGAACCATTCAATTGTTGCTCCCGTCATAGTGTAATCGTCGGGATCGTACAGCATGGTTGCACCAGTAAGAGGATCATGCATGCGAACTGACAATACACGAGTCACTTTAGGATTGAGCAGAGTATCAGCCGGGCGGTTATTCAGCTGCTCGCCACGGATCAGCACCTCAGATGTTTTCACCTCATCGTCAATCAATGTGACAATATCACCGAATCCGATGTTGTACATGTGTACCGGTTCACGAACACCGGGGTTGAATGTGCCATCTGCTTTGCGCTGCATCATATTAGCTGGCACCGTCATTAGAATGTCACCAACTTCAAACATACCGGCATATGCGAGGTAATCTTTACTTGTTGTTACATTCTGTACTGCTGGACGGCCTGGTATAGGAAGTTCATATACGAACCCAGTACCGCCACAGGCCAGACAATCATACCGGGGCTGCCCACTGTCTACATTCATGCAGGAGCAGCGGTTGGACTCTTGCCAGAGTACATCCCGGCCATGTCTTGCCAATAAATCTTCGAAGCGCGGAGCATGTGCTTTAACACCACTTCCAAAGCCCATTACAATCCTCCCATCGTAAAGCCGCGCATTTTCGTACGCCCTCCACCAATTTTCGGATCAAAGAATGCGCTGACTTCGCTTTGTAGCTGCACAATGTGTGCTGAGTAGGTTCCATACATGGCACTGGCAGTCGACTGAAAGCTTTCACTAATGCCATCGATAGACAGTGAATATCCAGCCATACCAGCCAAGGTAGAATCTCCGGCTACTCCCAGTACATCTACCGCTGCCATTTTGGCGACGACAGCTCTGATATCTTCAGTCAGCTGCGCCGGAGAGAGACCTGCTACATAATCAATATGGAACACTTGTGGAGTACGCGACAGCAGTCCGGCAGCAAATGGTGTTGAATTGTAGCCCATTCCATAACCCATACCGGCTGTCATGCCGTTACCGCCTCGATTAACGATTTGCAGGTGAGATGCTTTTTTATTTAGCTTGATCCATTCCGGATAATCCATAAAATTAACCGTCAGCTGCCCGGCATAGTTCACCAGCCTGAATGCATTAATCTGACTGGCATACCGTTGTCTTAGCTGAATGAAACCATAGGACTGCCATTTCTGCATATCATAATCATACGGCTGTTCTTCCAGCTCATAGTCGACTCCCTGAATTAAGCCGCGATCATCGGGATTGCACGCAATAATGGTTGACTTCAGCAAAATGCCTAGCCTGCGTTCTGTCTCCTTGACCGCAGTCATCAGGAAGCCGAGTATGTCCCGGTCATCCATAGTCACCCCTGCAGCATTTGCCAGGCTTAATCCGTATGTCCATCGGCTGCGTATCTCTGCCGGGGTAGGCAAACCAACCGGTGATGTGATAACCAGCTCACCAGTTGATTCGTCTCTTTCCGTCAGATAGTAAGGAATGATATCCATTACTTAGATTCAGCTGTTTTTTTGGTAGTAGCATCCGCTGGCTTGGATGCAGTAGTTGCCTCTTTCTTTTGATCAGAGGCTGCATCAGCCGGCGGCTGGTTATCCTCATTGGATTTAGTTTCAGTTTCATTCGGCGTCGTAGCTGGCGGAACATTTGAGTTTTCTTTATTTCCGCCGCGCGTTTTGACTTCTTCATAGCCCGGGATAGTCAACAGCAATTCGCCAACCTCATCATTCACTTCTGCAATGCCTTTTTCATTAAACTCCACTGGACCGAAAGAGGTAGTGATAATGAGTGGGTTATCCCCACTCGTTCTTCTGATTTTCATCTTCTTTTCTCCTTTCAGGCAATAAAAAAGAGACCGTTATAAGTTAACGATCTCTTTATCGCGTTGTTGGTTTGATTGTACCGTAGGATTGAGCACCGTAAGATGGTCCAAACATATCGCGGTTGCTGTTTGTACCCAGCTTGCCGACATTTTTAAATACAACAATACGACGAGGATTGTATACCTGCAGCATACCGAACATCAGGATCATGAAACGTTGAGTCGTATCGACCAAGCCCAGAGGTACACGCATCAGGTCCGCCAGTTTTTTGAATGCCAGAACATCTTCTGCATCATTATCGATGAGGAACGCATATTCACAGCCTGGCAGATCGTCACCGTTATCTACCAATACCTGTGTTGCTCCATTACCCGCATCCGGTACTTCCGTAAGGAATTGGGCTTTCTCTGGATTACTGCTTGTGCCACGGTATACTTTATAGCTGGTAGCTGCCAAAGCTGCATCATCATTCAGCACTCGTGGAATTGTGATATTCACCTTTTGTTTGGCAGCAGCAGCTACAGACGCAGTAGCTACAGCAGCAGATTCGCCTTTCGCACCTTTAGCAGATACAAAGTAGTAGTAAGAGCCTGCTTCCAACCGAGATGTTATATCGGCTACCACTTCAGCAGTAGCAGATGATGGTACCGCCGGCGCTCCTTTTTGAGACAGCAGCTTTGGTGGTCCTTCAGGTTTCAAGAAACGATCCGGAATGAAATCGATATTTGCCGCATTCGCTGCATATCCACGAACCGGTTGACCCATACGAACATTGCTGCCGATATCAATTACACGCTGACGACCATTTGGACCGATAAACAGCTTCGAGAAATCTTTGTGAACTTGGTTGGTCAGATACATTTCCAGGTTAGCTCCACCAAAGTTATCCGATACGATCGTAGCAGCATCCTCAAGGATATTTTCATCCAGTGGCTGTCCACGCATGTCGATGATGTGCTGATTCTCAAACGACTTCCCTTTTACAAAGCGTTTAACCTGCGCCAAAATGCCATCAAATGCCAGTGGATTCTTTCCACTGTCACCGAAGAAGAGGCTTTTTTCTACCTGCTGCAGCAACCACATTGTACCGTTCCTTGTCTCAGCTGCCATAGCGTCTCCCACGCCTACCGTTTGTGAAAATTGCATTGGCATAGTCACACCACGGGTTACGCCCATGAATTTGACCAGTGCAGTTTGACGGATATAGTTACTGTTGTACTCCTGCGGACGTCCACCCTCGACGATAAATGGATCTCCATCGTTACCATAGCTGTCGAGAACGTTAAATTCTTCTACTGTGCTGTTTGCACCCGGCTTACCGATCCGGCGCCACAGTGAAAGATGTTCTTCTCTGGCAGTCACTACCCGAAGTGTCGATTCAAGTGATTGTGGGCGAATAGCAGACATATCGCCATAGAGACCTTCTCCATATGCGGCGCCCGGTGTACCAGTACCCATAGCTTTTGTTAAAGCTTCAAGATCATTTTGTGTCATTTGGCCGAAACCATCTGGCAGATTTTGCAAATTGCTCATTTATTTATCCCCCTTCTTAAACCCCAAGTTTTTCTTTTACAGATGCTGGCAAGTTCAGGTGACTGATCGGTGTGCCAGACTCATAACGAATGACTTCATTCCCGCTCAGATCGCCTGCTTCAAACGATTTTTCCAGAATCGCCAGTACTTCTTCACGCGATTTTTGTGCACTATCTTCTGGACGTGTGATACCTTGTTGATCGCGCGGGCCAGTGTAGCTTTTACGCATTTGCGGCTGATCCAAGGACTTACGCAGCTCTTCGACTTCTGTTTTGAGAGTGCTGTTCTCTTCTGTCAGGGACTTTACCAGTTCCTGAGTCTCCCCATTTTGCTTGATGATCTGTGTCATCGATTTTGAAATGCCTGCCAAAGCGATTGCGACTTCATTGTTCCCTTGGTTTTCTGTGCCTTGATTGTTGTTTTCCATATATTCTTCATCTCCCTGATTGAATGATTTTACGAGTTCGGCATAGGTGACTGTATTGACCGGATTCATGGTCAGTACTACATTACGCAGAACCGATTTGATAATCTTGCCTGTCTGCTTGCAACGTTCGACAACGCCGCCTTCGATACTCCAGCCTACCCGCCTGCTGCTCTGTGACTTCTGCAGGTCCTCCATGGCTACAACTGCCTGCATGGTTAAATTACGATTGGCATACAGCTTGCCTTTGACGTAGACACCATTGATAGATTTCTGAGTTACCGGATGTTGGAATTCCCCGATCCGGACGTCAAGCGGTTCACCAATGAACTGATCTGGAGTATTGCCGTGTTCCCACTTGATCCAGCCTTTACTCAGAAAGTAAGAAGTGTCCATACCTGCTGGTGTGATACTGTCATTCTGCTCATCTGTATCATCTGACGACATAACACCTTCAACAATGTAGTCGCCAGCTCCATCCATATCAACCGACTTTTCCAGTGGTACAAATAATCGGAACGAATCTCCTTTAATCAATTTCTCTCACCTCCTTTTTGAAATGATCTGATCCAGCGGTGTCGGCAGTGCGGATGCAGTGGGACACAAGCCCACCAGTTCGCAGCTGTACGCCCGATATTACTTTTGCCTGGCCACACATACTTCTTGCCATCTTCCTGCGGCGTTTGAGAAACGATGAATGTCTCTCCTTCCAGTAGACGCTGACAGTGCTTGCACGCTCCGGGGACGATTGGTACTTTCACTACGTCGCCTTCCCGTAGTCCGGCAATGTAAGCATCATTGGTAGCCATGGCAAGTTCTGTGATCGCTACACGCCGCCAGTCACGATTCTGAATGCTGTACACGTCAAAAAGCGCTTGAGAAAGCTTGTCCGCTCCCCAGCGCTCTTTCATAGACTGAATCACCAACTGCTTAACTCCTGCACGATGGCTATCAGATATTTGACCAATCTTTTCAGCAGCACTCAGTACAGCATGTTCCATAGCAGATATCTCAGCTGGTGAGAGTGCTACAATTTCGATTTGCTCTTGCTTATCCCATAAAGTAAAAGGAAACGGCTCTTTCTCAGCTGCTGTAATCGTCACCGGCAGCTTATCGATAACATCCTCGGGCAAATCAATTCCTCGTTCTTCAGCCTCTACCCGTAACCGGGCTGCCAAAGCTGAACGAACAATGTACTTTTCTGCCAGGCGACTCAGCGGCTTTGTCCGCTTTCTCCATATATCATCAATCTGCTGCAATACTTCTGCCGGGTTCTTACGCTTAACCTTATGGTTCAAAGCAGATAGCCGCTCACGGAACTTTTTGACGTATGCCTTGAATCGGTCCAATGCATTCGATTTTCGCAACTGCTCTGCTGGAAGATCAAGTACTGCTACGGTTTCAGCGTTGGCCTGTTGAGCAGCAGTATCCAGCTTTGCATAAAAATCATCTTCAAGCTGGGCGATGAGCGGATCATCCGAAGGGTCCCACATACTGCGACCTTCCTGTTCCACCGTTTTTGTCGGTGATACCTTTAGCGCCTTCCGGATCTCCTCAATCACCTGCAGCTTTTCCTCATCAGAGAAGGAACGCAGTTCAGGCGGCAGCTGAATGTTGACTTTTGGCATCAGTAATCAGCCCAAGAAACAACAATGTCCAACGACTTCTCAATCGCTTCCTTGTCATCTTCGGCTTCCTCCTCTCCAGTATCCGGTGGATCGTCTTCTACGGGTTCCTCATTGCCGCTGCTGTTTAGCTGTATGGAAGCCATATAGGCCTGTATCAGCACTTGGTTGGCTGGCGCATGCATCCATACCGCATCCTCGGGTACTGGTAACCCGCGCTGCTGCCGAGCCTCTGCCACAGTAATGATCCCCATTTCGATATCATCTTTCAGCCGCTGCGCCTTGCGCTCTTCCTCTTCATCGTCCAATCCAGTCCAGTAAAAGGCGAACTCCGGTGCGATAATATCCAGAATGTTTTGATTGAAGGAATTAGATAAGAAATGCATCAGCGGTATAAAGCCTTTATCCATGCTGCTATCAATTTTGACTTTGGTATTGTCCGACTGGGACATACCCGATCCGCTGGTCCATGATTTAAAACCAACTTCGTTCGGGTCAATCTGATATACTGCACAGCTGATGTTGAACAGGAATTCCAGAAACTCATTAAACTGCATGTCCTGGTTACTAGATTTAAATGGTGTGAATTTAAATCCGCTGCCCTCTTCTAAGCCCATAACCGGTACTGCCCATTTACCCTGCGCTCCGCTCGTCAGCGTCTTCCAGTGACGTTCGAACGCTTCAAAGTCCTCTTCATCGTATTTACCGATAAACTCCAGCACACCCTGCGGCAGGCTGTTATATGAGAAGTACGATGTATTGTACCGGACACCGTTTATGATGCCGGTCACGATCTCTACCAGGTTCTCCAGCTCACTCATACCAAAATCAGAAAACTCGATATCAGTACGCGGGTTACGAATACTATAGGCCATTTCCTTGCGGTTATATTCTGCTGCTACTCGGCCCTCTACCCGCTGAATAAAGGCGATAGGGTCTGGTTCATTGTAATTGGTCATCGACTGGTAATCAGGCGCTGTAAACGCCTCAGAAGCAGGGGCTATAGGCAGCAGTTCAATTGTAGCTGCATCAACAGCGAATATATCTGTTATATCTCCCCGCCGCGTCAACACATTCTCCCAAGCCATTGCATCCAGCGTCAGGGTATCTCGGACGATCCGACGCAGAAACTGATCGAAATTATCATTCCGCTGCGGGTTACTCCAGTTACCAGTGCGCAGAAAGAATTCCTCCAGCTGAAATGCACGTTGCTGGGCTGCCTTACTCATCTTCTGCTGCGGGTTCTTGAATCCGATCTTAAAGCCCATATCACCATCAAATCGCGGCCTACGGGCAAAGCGGGCTACCTGATTAAGTCGTGTATTGATGATAGCTGCTATAGCCGGCACCTTCGCCATATTCCTGAGTGTGGCAAATGAAAGCATTGTCGGTTTAGATCGGGTACCTCCTATCCCACTACCAGCAGTAGGCAGTATAACAGCAGATTTGGCTTTCTTTGACGGTTGTGCTTCCTCCAAAAATGTTCACCTCCCCTATACAATGAATTTGGAACGACGTGGTTTGCCCATCACCGTGTAAATGACATATCGCAGTGCATCCATAGCGTGGTCATTCTGCTTGGTAGGCTTATCGTCGCCGCGTTCTGACGCTTTAACATCCCAGATATAACTGAAAAACTCTTTGATCGTCTCTGTACACAGCACAGATACAAAGAGCTGCTTTTCTTTAAGAGCAACCGCTACAGATTCAATGCCGGGCAGCACATCATTATCTGCCTCCTCGATCCGGCGGACACCCATCTTTTTCAATTCAGTAATAAATCCCTTCGCAGATGGATCAATAAAGATTTTCTTTATATCAACATCTGCAATGAACTCCACAAAATCACGAGCGTAATCACTCGGTGCTTTGGCGTCATTGGCTCCGCTATGGTAATACTCTTTGATGATATACAGCTTTTTGTTTATCTCCCCAAATAGCAGGAATACCGTTGCATTCGTATGGCCATAATCGACCCCGACATAGTATTTCTGATATTCGGTTGGCAGCATACCGGTTTGTATGACGTTCTCAACTTCATCGAACATGTCATAGATAACACCTTCTGCCATTGCCCATAAGCCGAGAATGTAACGCTTATAGAACACGCCGCTATACATGGAACGATAACGTTCTTTAATTCGTTCCGACAGGGACAGGTTATCATCCATCGTGAAGTGCAGGTGCAGCAGTCGCTTCTCGGCGATCTTATCGATCCAGTCTGTTTTAAACCAGTGATAGGGACCATCCGGGTTACAGTTGAACCAGAACTTTGATCCATCCACCGAGCAGCGGCCGGTTGCCTGGTTAACAAATGAGGCTGGCATTAGAGCAACCTCATCAAAAAACATACCAGCCAGCGTAATACCCTGAATCAAGTCCTGCGATCGCTCATCTTTACCGCCAAAGATATAGAAATAATTCTCTACACCTTTTTTGGTAACAGTGACCATATTGTCAGCACGGGCATCCTTTACCCTGTATCCACGGCTAACCAGCATCAGCTTCAGCCAAAATAGAACGTTCCGCCGAAAGCTGCCGATCGTTTTGCCGGCCATACCAAAGTTTTGTCCCTGGAATGTCTCCATCGCCCACATGACATAAGAAAAAGACATCGATACAGTCTTACCACTCCGGATCGCTCCGTCAGCAATAATCCCCTCTTTGTCTTTTACAGCAGAATTTTCATTCCACCAGGTCAATATTTGCTTTTGCTTATGACTGAATGGCCGCCAGTTGAATTTGGGTCTTTTAATTTTCATCCGGCCACACCTCGGCAGCTATGCCGCCCAATGCTTCCATGAATCCATCGTCGTTGTCTTCGTCGGTCAGATCCTCGCCGCGCAGCTTGGCAACTTCCAAACGTGCTTTTTCCAGCTGTACTTTCTGCGTATCAGTAAGGAAGGTCGTATATTTCTCAAGTTGCTTGAGGGCAGCCATCTTATCGTATAGCTTGATGCTGGCTCCGTCTTTCCCCATCTTCACCTGAGAGACGACAGTTCCGTCAATTTCATCAGACTCTTTGAACTCGACATAATTGACTTCTTCCATCAGCACCTGACCATTAAGCTTAACCGGACCGAACATCCCCATTACAGGAACCTCTTGTCGACCGAATGCTACATAGTCAGTAATATCAGCAAATGCGATTTTCATGTACTCCATAACAATGCGCTGCACACTTAATCCCAATCCATCGACCAGATCGTCTTTGACTTTGTCGATTTCTTGCTTTATTTTAGGATTCCTCAGGTTGTCCCAGCCCGTCACATGGGCGGATCTCCTGCTGTATCCGGCAGCGATTGCGGCTCGTGTAGCATTGAAGTCTCGCAGATATTCCAAAATGAACATGCGTTGCTTCGTTGTTAGACCGCTTTCATCAGGTATATCTGGTAACTCTTGTTCAGCTTCTGGTTCAGGCGGTGGCTTTCTCCGTTCTGAAACGTTCTGTTTCTTTTTGGAGCGCTCCGTATTTTTGGAACGTTCCGTATCTTTCTTTGGAGCAGTTTGACGTTTGGGTTCACTGGAGGCAACGCTTCTGATCGCATTAAGATCGACCTTTCTGGGCTTATCTCCATCCTGCGGACTGACTATGCCATTCTGCTCCATGGCGTTTATAAGTCCGGCTGCTATTGCAGGTTCAATGCCTAATCGCTCTTGTATCAGCTTTGCTGAAGCTTTCTTTGCTTGTCCTACAATATTTACAGCTGCAGCATATAAATCATCTATTGATGTCTGATTGATCTCACCAGAATCAGATGTTAGTTTAGTGTCCCAGCCATCTTTTGCTTTCCAGCCACGTACGGTACCTGCAGATACTCCCAATTCGTTTGCGATATCAACCAAGCTGGTTTTGCCGTCGCTGGATCGGTATATATCAAAGGCTTCGTCTCGTTTTGGGTCTCTCTGTCTGCCCACTACATGATCACCACCCCCGGGGTCTTAAATTTATTAAAAACTAGAATTCCTTAATAAAAATAGTTGCTGGTCCTGGAATGATATCCATATTTCCACGAAGCAATCCATCTTTACTGACTATGCGTACTTCTAAACCCATATTGCCATCAAGTTCGATTCTATCACTGGGTTTATATTCCCTACCTCTAAGTTCTTGAAAAAGCTCTTCGCTTGAAAATGATGATAAACTACCATTTGAAGTAAGAAGAATTTCTCCCACAGGCTGACGTTTAACTGCATTTTCATCCGCATAATCTATATATTTAATCTGACACCATGGAATGAATGTGCGTTTTTTATCTTGATTGGAGATTACAATGCCGAATTCATCTACTGTATGCAGCTGCCGGTTCTCAGCAGCATTACCATCCTTCGTCCATACCGTTACCTTGCTGCCGATATGATCAACAATATTTGCATTCAAAATGCTTACCATCTCCCTTGCACGGTAACATTGCCACCAGATACTGATGCAACTTCAACCGTAAAATGTGTCAGTCCAGATAGGTCAAACTTCCATACTTCATTCATCCCTGCTGAACTACCTGTCGTATAGTCCGGACGTATACCAGCCAATGAAGCAGTCACTCCGCCGGATCGTCCCTTGAAGTTAACTGTTGCAGATGATGCTGTTCCAGAAACGGCAATAGTGATCTGCTTCTTCTGCCCCACGACTGTCGTTTTGAACGTAGCTGATTCAGCTTCATCGATCAAAAGAATATTTTCCATAATGCCTCCTTATCACAGCATCGTTCGGAATGGATGTCCTGGTGCTGTCATGGTATCGAACAAATGATGCGCTGCCAGGTTATCTCCAACTGCATCCAAATGGATACCATCTGCCATAAATGGGGTAGTTGTCATTGTCGTATTGTTGCTGATGTACGTGTTCAGGTCTACCAGCGGTGTACTATACTTGGATGCCAACTCCCTGATCTGCGCGTTCACTTTATTCCAGCTATATTCATTCAAACCATAGCGTGGCAGGATCGTGCATAACTGGATAGGTATACCGAAGTCATCCCGACATATCTTGATAGCTGCTTCGACATTCGCTTTACTATCAATCTCTGGACGCGGTAAATCATTGGTGTTCAGCATTAAACTGAGGAAAGACGGATTTTTCGCCCGGATTTCATTAGGCATAAAACGAATATAATCACTGCTGAGCGACGGCCGTGTTGCGTATTCATGCCGTATGCGGTTTCCCGGCCAGCAATTGTTAATCAACCGTTTGATCTGCTTATCACACCATCCGCCGGATCGATCGCTATTACTATCTCCATACCATAGGATTACGCCATCCAGTGGACGTCCCAGCTTTGTATCAGGGTCCAGAATGTACATGTAATTGAATCCTACAGTTGTACCGGATGACTTAGGGCCTTTGCGTCCTGTACTGATGATCTCGACCTTATGAGTCGCCCTTGGTAGACCGGTCAGATGGATCATGGCTGCGTTCTTCATCGCATTGACCTGACCGTCTATATAGAGATAGCAATCCCAGTCTGTGGAGCCATCCGGCGCCTTTTGTAACACGCCATCTACTTTCACTTGCAGAATTCCGGCATGCTGCGCGCCATACACGAAAAGAATAGCATCTGTGAAAGCGAGGGTATCATTAGCAATCGTAATAACTTCGCCTGCAGCAGTTGTCGTCGCGTACTTATCACCTGTATTATGCCCAGAGTTATCGGTCTGCCCCTGCATCCATCCGGCAGTATATGATACTTCCGCATGAGTGCTTTTCACCTTACTATGCGGAGATAATAAGTCTGCCATCAGCTCACCACACTTTCTGTAGTACCAATACCGCCGAAGATTGATCCGGCAGCTGCACCTTCTTTGAAAACATAGTAGGCTGCAATGATAGATCCGGTAATGAGCTTTTCATATTGATATCTCTTTGATACAGGCTCTTGTACTGCTGTAAGAGTTTCTGAACTGAACGTGATACCATTACGCGACCAATATACAGTGAGGGTCCCGTCAGATGTACCGCTGGACAACGTAAAAACAATCTGTTTAGCGCGTGCATAAGTTCGCTGCAATGATTGATACGTTGTGCCTGCCGTTGTTGGTACGGGGCTATCGGTTAATGTCCCGTGAAGCATATAAAACCGGTTATTGTCCTGGGCAGCAAATGCGCGTATCGGTCGCCCTGCCTCATACAGAGCTTGTGACGCTTTACCAAGTGCTGCTGCTCCCAATTCATCACCCATCTGTATCACCCCGATCTGTGCGGTCTACGCGCTTCGCCAGGTCAATCAGGTAGTTTTTAACCTCAGCTGGCGTATAACCTGATGTGAAAATGTCACTCAGATAGCGCTCAAGCTGCCCACCTTCATACCGATCACCCAGATGCTTCTCGATAGCAGCAGCCATGTCCGGCATAAATGATTCTTCTTTCTCATCCAGTTTCTTGACCGTAGCAATAAACTGATCGATTGGATTTTTGGTCATTTCAGTTCTCCTTCCACAAAAATAAAAAAGCCGTCAAAGGCGACTTAGTTTAAATTTGCATTAGTAAGTATAAAAATACTCCCACTACTACAAACGGCGAAATATATGCAATTACTTTTTTCGGTACCCCGTTTGGCATGGTTAAGAAAGCTCCGATAAACACAGCTGCTACTATTAGCATCCCAATAGCAGCTCTAATTAAAGGCCATGCTCCAGCCAAGCTTTGGTTCCAATCTATTTCAAACATCTTGCCACCTCCAGATCCTATATCGGATAATAGCGGCACAGATTTAAATTAGCAGATAAGGTTTATTGTACAGCTTCCCAATCCTCGGCAAGCATATCTGCCTGAGAAGCCAGCCATCCAGGTTGCCATTGCTTTGCAGCGGTCCACATAGCAATATACGGCTGTGAGTCCAGCGGAGTATCTACACCAATATGTTTAGCCGTGCGGTCATTAACCTTCGCTCCCGGTTCCTGGGTAGAATGAGGTGGCAATTGAAGCGCTGGCATAAGGACAATCCACATCCCTTTACCATTCCATCCTGTACGAGCAACCTTTTTCCCTTGTTTCAATGCTTCAATCGCTTGTCCGAAATTCATAATAATTCTCCTCTCATATATAAAAAATAAAACCGCCCATGGTTGGCCGGCTTAGAAATTTATTAAATTACCATCGATCCGAATCTTGCGCGGCAAGTCCGGCGAAAATACATTGACTACTTCATTGTTCGGGCTATTCGATATGTCAATCAAAGCTGCCGGTATGATTCCACGGCTACCCTTTGTAAAGACAACACGGTCAATTTTGGATTTGGTAACTCCTTGGCGAATCTTTGCAAGGTCTTCTTGGTAGAAAACGAATATTGCATCGTCTGCCCCCATATAATCCGTTATCTCCAAGTTCCGCAGCAGATAGCTTTCCGCATTAGAAATCAGGATTCCGTTTTTCGTGGCACCTTTTAATAGTGCGTTTTCAAATACCAAGCCAGTAGCCGGGCCGAATAGATCCGGATCAAGCGTATTGTAGGATGTCAGCCACTGTTCGTTATCAATGCAGCTGCCGTTCCGGAAGATAGTGCCGGCTGTGTGACCAATGCTGATGGCTCGGCCGCCGCCCGTAATATCAAACCCATCTACCAGATGGTCTCCGCCTTTTTCAAAGTGAATTCCAGAACGTTCAGCATTTCTGACAATAGCTCTGTAGATCCTCACCCCAGTGCAATTGGCTCCAGCAATCCCTAATCCTTTACTGTCACCTTTAACCACTTTGTTAATGACAGGATCTTCAATAAGCACATCACGGAATCCACACATTGGAGCATTGATCTCTATTGCGTCTCCCGGGTTCTTCTGGCCTGCATGACCATACTGAAACCGGCGAATAGTTACTCCAGCTCCCAGTGACTCTCCTGCGTAATCTTCACCATCGAAAATACGATACTTCGGATTCTTCCGCTCAGATATTCCATCATCATATAACAAGCCATATCCCAGATTGCCTGCGATCGTTATATCTTCCGCCAAGACGTTATATGCACGAGTTTTACACAAGAAGGCCGTGCGTGGGTTGTCTCCATTTACGGTAATACGCCGGAACTTGTTATCTCGGCCATTGACGATTTCTACAATAGGATTCTGCGTCACGCCGTCTGCTGCCAGATTGCCTTGACGGGATTCGATAATAATATCTTCCATTCCAGTGCTATCTCCATGTACCAAGTGGGCGGCATCTTCAAACTTGATCGTGCCATTCTTGACATTAACACCTGGTCGCCAATCAACTCGGCCTTTGACCCAGACCGATCCACCAGCCAAATCCACCTCTAAATCGCCGGATGCCGCAGCATCAATAGCAGCTTGTAAAGTCTGACGATATTTTATGACCGACACTGTACCATCCCCTTATAAAACAAAAGACCACTCTTAATAGAGTGGTCTTAATATTAATGTTTGTTTATAAAAGCATCTACCAAAGTTTTTAAATCCAATACTTTTTCCGATTTAATTATAATACCCAAATTCATCATAGAACGAGTGATGGATATTGCTTCTTGTCGAGTTTCTATAGTGGCTATTTTTATTTCCCCCGTATTAATTACTTGAGGTCCGGCATATAGAACACCTAATAACTTAAGCCTTGTTCCAGCAATAAATTCGCCTTTTCTATTTAAATAAACTCCTTGATTAAATAGTACAACAGGGGAGCCACTAGATCCATGATAACAGGCTACATCTATTAAAAATTCTTCTTTTCCGTTGTAATTATATGCAGGGTGTGTGGCAGTTTTTCCATGTCTCATGATTGGATGATTATTTACTTCATCCCATAATCCATTCGGGTATCCAATCATTGTAATATCTTCTATAGCAGTTAAATCATCTCTCTCTGTTTTAGTAATAATAGAATCTTCATAAAAAGTTTTATAAAAGAGGTGTTTTCCTTGCTTCTTCATTTCATTAATGATAGGTCCGATAAGTAAGCAGCACAAATCCACTTCAGGATCAGGATGCATTATCCAACTTTCTTCAAACTTACCTATTCGAAAACGTTCTTGACCATCTATGATGTATTGACTATCACTACTTCTTAATTTAATAACTAAGTTCCCATATATTCCTCCTTTAATTACATGCTTATTTGTAATAATAACTGGTATATCTTTATCATTGATATCAAATTGGAAATAGAAACCGGTACCCGTGCTAACATTTCCTAAAATATCTTCGGATTCAATCCTTATAGTACAGTACATGAGTTGCTCAGAATCACTTAATTCATTTATTTTTCTATTAGTCACAGCTTATCATCTCCAGATAAGTATTTAATTACTAATCTAGAATAAACCACAATACCCATATAGTGGAATGATATAATTAACTATTCTTCCTCATCCGGACTTTCTTCAGGAACTTCAATACTTACATATACTTCGGCATCGCATTCAGTACAGGTAAATGAGGATTCATTCATATAATCATCGCCATCATCACCCATTTCTTCTGCAATATTCGAACCACAGCGCGGACAGAATGAAATATGTCCGTTTTTATAAGCGGATTCCGAAGCAATTGGTAATGTTACAAAATGGCTATAATTCCCCTTTTCAATCGAAACACTTTTACCCCCAAGATCTACTGCTTTCTCCATAGAAGACGCTGCGACCTCAGTAGTAATTGTAACATCGTCATTTTGGGCCACAATACGATATCTTATTGTTTGTCCTCTTACCATATTTATCCCCTTCTCGTTTTTTAAGATACTTATCTAAAACTCATCCATTAATCTCAGCATCTTGAAATGTTTTTACTGAACTAAAAATATAATAAATAAAAGCCCCCCTAAAATAGAGCGACTTTTATTTATTATATTTTCAATTAATATTAAGGTGTATAAGTTACATAATGAAACAGTGTTTTAATATTTCGAATAGATATTAAAATTGAATGTATGGTCAATGATAACCAAATAGCTGCTAATCCCCATCCCCATATTGGTATTGGCATAGCTAAATTAATTGGTGTCAATGAACCAATATAAAAGAGCAAAATGCTAAATAAAACTACTATTAACTGTATAGTAACCGCCCAAGTAAAAAATCCTATTAGCATATCATACACAGATACTTGTCCATCGGAAGAAATTCTTGATCTTAATTGATCTGCATGACTTCCAACCGTAGCAATAACTGTAATGCTAGTTATATTAAAACCTGCTAAAATTGATATAGCCGCTATAACCTGCCCGCTAAGCTGTTGCAATTTTTCTATAAGAACTTTAAAATCAGAAACAAAAAAAGAAGTACCTATTAATAATAAAATGGATGCTACTATTGGTAATGCAACGTCAACTACAAGTTCTGATTTAGATGAGTATTTCAAATATTTTTTAAACGTATCCCATGGGAACTTATTAGCATAAAAAAACTTTTTGATATTACTCACCCTTTATCTTCACCCTCTCAATAATCTTCTGCTATTCGCTATCTCTCTTAAAACTACTTCGATAGAACTTAACATAGGTTGATTATTACTATCCACTTCAACTCTGCGGGTGTACTTTTCTTGCGACTCTTCTAAATTTATTTTTTTCTCAGCGCCAGCCAATTTCCCACGAACCACCATTTTAGTGACTCCAGGCTGATCCTTATATTTTTTCACTAAACCAATAGCTCCAGATAATCCGCTTCTTTGATACTTAGCTTCAAACTTTAATTTCACAGTTGTTGCGGATATAGTTTCAAGATCTCCTTGCAAAGCTTGTACTGCTTCATTCTCATCTGCCATAGTTTCCACTTTAGCAACTTCTATCTCAATTCTATGAACAGTATTTAACTCACGAATGCTGTTGAAAAAGTTTGTTTCAACTAATGTACAAATTTGTAGATAAGTTAAGTTTGCATTATTGATTATAACATGTCCATAGCGTTCAATATATTCGTCAACCCTAACTCTTTTCAATCTCTGATTTACTTGAAGAAGCATTAAACCGTCTGACTTTCTAATAATAAAATAAGTGGATTCAGTTTCTCCTTCTCTGATTTCTTTAGGATTTGGACGTCTTGTTAAATCATCCGCATGAATCAACTCTCCAATTGTTCCATATTCAGCAGAGGAAAAACTACCGAAAATAAAGTGTTCATCATGTTCAAAATGATCTAAATACATTAACCAAACATCATTATATCTTGCAGTTCTTTGCCCCTCATTTAAATTATTAAAGATATGATTTAATATATCTACCATAACATCCGATTCCCATTTTACTGCATCTGTTGCATGTCTGCTGTCATCTAAGTAGTGCAAATCAATTTGATATGCGTTAAACGATTTATGTTTAGTACCCACTAAAAAACCTCCTTTTTATCCATATATCGGAATATAAAGGAGGTTTGTGAATATTACAACAATTAATTGTATATAGTACATGTTTAGCACTTCAACAATAAAATTTGAAATCCTTGCTAATGAAACATTAAGTGTATACCCATGATAAAATCACCTCATTTCAAATCTTCAATCAATGCTTTGATCGGATCCGGCACAGGAATTTCCTTGCCGTCTTCTTTATTGCCATCCACATATGCCTTGTTGCTATCGGCATAGTATACGACTTGTTTGCCATCGAACAGTGGGTACCCGCCAGTATGAAAGATCCCGGTCTCTGCCAGCTTGCCAGCACTATCACGAGCTGCTGCATTTTTGTCTTCGATAACATGAAGTACATGCGATTTATCCAGATATGCAATTGCCATTTCGTTCCTCCTTTCTATAGTTATGTATACACACAGAAAAGACGTACCGCTTGTGCAGTACGCCTATACCTGTGTGTGAAAGAGTATTTTATTTTATCTGAATTTATAAGGCGCCCAGGTGGCGCGCTCTTTGGTATTCCATGCAGGTGATCTTACCCCACTTCCCCACGTCCATGCCGCCGTCTACACAACCCGACACAATCTCAGGTTGGAGCATTAAACTGTATTCTCATACAGTCATCACATCATGGTTGAGTACCGCGGGATTCAAGGGACCACAGCTTCACCCGGAACATTCGTTCCTATAGGTGAATTGTAGCCCGATAATACAGACGCTGTGCCGTCTCTGTACAGACCATT
Organism: Paenibacillus shenyangensis; assembly: GCF_000346635.1. Classification (NCBI taxonomy): domain Bacteria; kingdom Bacillati; phylum Bacillota; class Bacilli; order Caryophanales; family Paenibacillaceae; genus Paenibacillus; species Paenibacillus shenyangensis. The sequence continues at coordinate 85,540 of NZ_AOIG01000022.1, read as the reverse complement.
TACAGACACTAATCTCTAGCAAAGTGGAGTATATATAAAGCACGTTTTACTTTTTTGATTACTTTCCATCCAAAATCATCTTCTAGATAAGATTCCACTAATTCATCTATTTCTAGAGTATCCAATTTGAGTATTATAATACCCTGCTTGAGACGATCTTGTTTTTCTTTTTCTATACGCTCGTAAATCTCGTTTACCAATAGAAAAAAAAGTTTCGTCATCCACTTCATCAAAAAAATAAGATCTTACAGGAATTGTTTTACCGGTTGCATAAGCAATTATCGGCTCCGGCTTTTTTATGAAGTCGTCAGGAGAGAATTGCACTTCCAGATGGTTGAACTTCTTTATCTCTTGCGCATCTAATTTCATTTATATAATCTCCCAATCCTTCAAGGTGTTGGCTACTGATATAACTCCGCGCCGTATTTTCCGATCTACTGATCTTTCTGTCAAAAATCGTAACTTATTTAAGGCCGCCTGTCTATCGTTCCCTTTTAGAAAGACGAACTCCGTTATCTCCTGAACACCCTGGTCAAGAATTAAGGCTACAGCCAATTCTATATTGGCCGTCTTATCACTATACTCCCTTAGCTTGCACTGCTGCTTGATTGTTAAATCTTCAAGGTCTTTCAAACCGGCAGCTGCCCGGCTCATATACCGATATCGGCGCAGCAGTGACTTCGCCGCCTGAAATTCTTCCTCCGTTGCTTCTGGCAACCATTGCAACTGCTCCACCCCCATATGATTCACCCTTCCTGTATTTCTTCATACATGCGATCAAGTATATCGTTGACTCCTACAATATCCATTAGGTCAACTCCGAAATAAGTTGGATATTGGCATTCGTATTCAGCAACCTTGTCGCCTACTTTTATTTCAAATGAACCGCCGGCAACTTGCGTAACTGACCAAGCTATTCCATTATCCATACCACTTTTATAGATCACACGGCTGCCCCCTAAAATTCAAATAGTTCCGATTGACCTTCTTCCACCGTCACCTTTGAATCAGCGGCGTCAACGATCAGACCTCGATCTATCATCCATTTCGGAGCTGAGTAAAGAAACTCTGCCTTTACCTGCTTACCAGCCCATACAGTGCCGCTACGGTCCTCATGCTGGGCCTGTATAGTCCATACAAAGAATTCTTCGGCTCGGATCAGCTGCTTATCACCAAGACGTTCACGCAATTCTGCTGTCTGCTGCTGATTATATCGGGACATTCTTGCTTCTCTTTCTTTTCTAGTCTCTATGACGATCACCTCGTGATTTAATGAGTAATGAAGGTTATTTTCTTCGTTTCCATTTAGCCCAGTTCTTAGATTGGCTTTTTGCTTTTTTATACTGGAGCTTCTCACTGTATTTCATTTTTCTAAATTGTTTGCGCATCTTATCCAAAAAGTTCCTGACTGAAGGTGAGTTTTTAATCGTAAATGTACCTGACAATTTAAAGTTACTATTTTCGTCTTTTGAATTTATTTCAGCGACGCTATAGTAATGATCAATTTCTTTCCCACCAATGAAAAACTTAATGTTCTTTGATTTGTAATCACGATTACCAATCATTTCTAGGTATCCTTTCCTGAAGATTCCGAGAATCCAACTGATTCTCGATAATCATTCTTCAGTGTGTTTTAGCTTTCATTGTTCACTCCTGCATAATGATCTTCTTCCATAGCCTGTCCTTTTTCACATAAGCAAAAGTCTTCTTCCATCGATTCAGTTGTGCCATCAGCTACATATTTTATAGTGAGGTATAGCCTGCGTCCTGAACCATTGCATTCTTCGCACTTTGTCCATTCGTATCGCATATCTTTATCCTCCTCCCCGGCACCGTTATAGTGCCGGATGATATCTAATACTGTTTGCATGGGTTAAGCTTGTTCCTCCAAAAACTCAGGATTGTCGTGTATATTCCCTACCACTTCCTCATCATTCCTAACTCTAAATCCTGAGTTTCGTTTGTCGTTTTTATAAAAACTTAGTGGTAATGATTGGAACATGGCTTGTGAATCACTATGGCAGACTACTTTCAAATCAGAATTACGACTCTTTGGTATCTGTACATCACCTTCGTATATTTCTTTTCCTTTTTTATCAATAATATTAATAAATTGACCTACAGTTTCAGGAATAACTCTAATCCAAAATTCAGTTGCGAAATATTCGCTGTCCCAATCCACAATCTCGCCTACTATTACATCATTTCCAATCAAGCTACCGTGTACCCATTCACCTGTCTCGATATGCTTACCGCGAAACTTAATCTCTCTGCTCATTTCAATATTCCTCCAGTTTGAATTGTCGGTAAAACTCCCGATCCACCATTACATATTTTTCTGGGTCCATACTGACATACCGATAATGGATGTTGTGATTTACGTCCTCGTACAAAGCGAATACTGTACTCCCATCTTCCAATTCGACATAGAACTGTTCGATCCGGCGTTTAATCTTTATCTTTGCCATATACCAACCTGTTCATGCGGGCTGTCCATCTATCCATTTCTAATTCAACCTTGCCTACACCTATGTCAACGTCTGCTCCGCTTTCGATAATATAAGAGATCATTGCGCCGCTATAAGCAATCTTCATCTCTTTGAACAACTCCATGATCTGATCCTCTCGGCTCTTACTCTCCATCTGGTTGGCTCCCTTCCAAAGCTTTATGCGCTATGTTATGCAATACCAAGGCTTCGTTATGCATAGATTTAGCAACAGGAACAGCAACTATATTTCGGAGCGCCTGCAGCAACTTATCCCGTTCCTGTTCTGCTGCATTCGCTCTACGTCTTTGCTTGTGCATTTCTTTTGCAAATACCTCTGCATCATCTTTAGCTGATTGTTCTCTATTTCTGACAATATCAAGTTCCTGTTCTGCTGCTTCTGCCCGAATACGCTGGGATTCAGCTTCTTGTTCAAGCCCAATATGCTGATTAATCAAGTCGGCTACAATATCCCTAGCAGCATGTACTACCAAATACACCCCTGCGTTATCTCGTATAGCTGGTATATCGTTAGGTGCAATAAAGACCCTGGATCCCCGAATCGTTTTTAATTTGATTTCCCGTTGCTCTGGCTTATCTGTCATACCTGTTATCCCTCCATGGCTGAGTACGGGACTCAGCCTTTGTATTGGTTGATGTGATTAATTTTTCATAAATACGAGCCAGTGTGTCTTGCTACGCTTATTTCCAAACAGCGGCGGTTGACTGAACAACTTTCTTACTTCGCCCAGAGTTACCTGATCCTCATTCCATTTGAATATCAGCGTTCCATTCGGTTTCAGCACACGCATGCATTCAGCGAATCCTTTTCTGATATCTTCCTGCCAAGTATCTGGATTGAGTCGTCCATACTTTTTGGCCAACCATGAATCGTCACCTGCTCTGAGCAAATGCGGCGGATCAAATACCACCATGTAGAACGCTTCGTCTGCAAATGGCATATGACGGAAGTCGGCAACCACATCAGGATGCACATTCAGTGTTCTTCCATCGCAAAGGGTGTCGCTCAGCTCCCGATTGTCTGCGTATACAACGTCAGGGTTCTGTTTATCAAACCAGAACATTCGACTGCCGCAGCAGGCATCAAGTATTCGTTCCATGTGTATACCTTCCTCTCTGCCTGTGTATTAGTTAGAGCTGTTTGCTACGAAACATTCCACGTCTGCCGATTACTTGGTATTCGCAAAAGTCTGTTCCCCATTGCAGCAGAGCCTGCTTGAGACTAGCTGCTTTGTCCTGGGCAAAGTAATGAGTTTCGATATTCTCCACAATCTGCTTTGGTGTAACCCAGTCGCCGGCTGCTTCCATATATTCCTGCGCCCGGATCATTGTTAACCGATGCGCCGAGATGTGACCGCCTGCTTTACCGCCAGCATCTGGACCATTCAAATGATGTGGTGTGAGGATATTTATAATATGCTGCGCTTGTTGCGCTTCACCTAAAATCTCAGCATTCATATGAGTACGAACTCTGTTTTCCTCAAACATTCTATATGCTTCTACAGAACGATAAGGATTATCTTGTAGTTCAACCTGCAGCACTCCGATTCCCGACGAGCAAAGCGCACGTTGTGCAATTATCGGCACCTCCCAGTGACTGCGCCGGGGTATAGCAATATAGGTCTGATGAGCATACCCGCCCGCTGCCCAGTGATAAGCCTGATCCATTACAGCCAGACCAAAGCTCGTTTTCATTTCCACGATCAGCAGCTGTTCGTTCTGAATGGCTACAATGTCCGCACGGGGTCCGCCGCTGCTTAATTCAATTTCTGGGTACACGGTGTAACCTAAACGTTCCAGGTACAATTTTATCGGCTGGTACATATCTGATTCCTTCATTCACCAATCCTGCCTTTCTGGCCGAGCGAACCCGGCCTATTATTAATAGAGCAACAATTAAACTATCGAAAAATGCTTTTCTACTATTTCTTTCAGCCGGTGATATTCGTGGTAATTTTCGATATTTTCAAGGACTTTTTTACTTTGGTAGCCGCGCATACCTCTTATCGATTCTTCGTGATAGTACATAATGCTATCGATGCAAACATCCGTGGTATTTGCCTGAATGAAATATATGTCTCCTACGTCATTTACGTTGTACCGGGATCTGATGCCGTTCATGCAGTATTCAAGAGCCAGATCACCGTGCGTTATTTTAACGTCATTCCATTCTGGCCTAACCCCACGTTTGTAAAGCACCACTTCTTCAGTAAAATTCCGAGCCGTTTCCAAGAATTCGTCATTGTGATGCACGATGAAAAAATGTCGTGAAAAGTAAAGCTGTGAAACGATAAGCGTGTATTTATATCCAGGCATGAGTAATGTTCCTCTCGAGTAAATTTCTTATATGGGTTGATGAGTAATTGAGTAAGAAGATAAATGTAACAGCAACGGCAACCCAGAATACTGCAGCTAGTAGAAATCCATAAACTAAACCTTTGACCATTCTATATATCATCCTCTCTGTTACTATCCGTCACGTTTTAATTGATAACCGAGTATCTGCAGCTGATTGCCTACGTTGCAATTTTTATTACAATGACCATCAATGTGTGCGAATTGACTTTTATATTTCCGAATCAATTCTTGCCGGACAGGACATTCTTTGCACTGGTTATCAAGTAAGTCGCTGATCTCATAAATGACCTCTTTACGAGTCATTACTGTATACCGTCCTCTCTGATGATTTTTTATTTATAAACTGCAATTTTTTAGATATATGCTCCTATAACTAGCCTGCAAGACTCATATTTATCCCTAAATAAATTGAAAGTGTGACCAGACAACAACTTAATGTGGATCACTCTATATGAGTCAAATAAAATTTGAGGAGCGGATTTGAATGATCAAATGGTTTAAAGAAATAGGAGTCTTAATCAAAAAATCACCCGGTTTACAATTTACAATTATCGAGATAACCATGGAGTTGATAAAAACACTCTTAGGTTTTTAATTCATAACAGAGCTGGTTAGGACTATTGGCTTCTTTGTTCCAGCTCTATAGAATTAATTATTTCGAATTTTTCATGTTTTCATCTTTTCGAATGTTAGAGACTGAATTCCACCTGTCCGACCGCTTCTTTGTAGCGCTCAATTGTGAGTTTATTACCAGAGCCAGTACATAGTTCTGGCAAATTGGCTCTTACAAGCGCCTGAGCAAAAGGCGGCGGTACTGCATTTCCACATCGGGCGACCTGAGCACTTTTGGAATATTTTTTACCGTCCGCATCTACATCAATGGTGTAGTTGTCCGGGAATCCTTGAGCCGCAAACAGCTCGTGTGGCTCTAACATGCGCATTCCAATATCAATAATCTGGTAATCAACGCCCTGGACCGTTACGAGTCCGAACCGATCTTTGGTAGTCACCGTGTGCAGCGGTCCATCCAGCTGCTGTCCGTTATCTGCACTTCCATAATATTTGAGCAAGAAAGCTCGAACCTCTCCAACATGTAATCCGCCAGCCGTGATCGTCGGCATCGGCTCTGTGACTTGCTGCCCATCTTGGCAAGTGCCGCGTAGCTTAATCAAATGGCTTGTTACCAGTGCTGATTTACCACCACCGCCAGCAGTAACTGTGCCGATCGGATCGTCTGCTGCGCTGCCTACTGATTCGCCAAAGTGTCGAGCAATATGAGCAGTGACCAGAGCATTGTGATCAACCGTGGTCACTGTGCTGAGTGGATCATCCATTCCTGTACCGGGACCGTTATAATTACCGCCGTAATGTTTGGCTAGAAAGGCAGCTGCCAAAGCGAATTTATTACCGCCCGCAGTAATTGTTCCGACCGGCTTTTCCAAATCCAATACACGCGGCGCTTGCCCCTCACGCTCACCGTAACCCATTTGGATCAGTGTTGGAGTGATCAACAGATGCTCCGCTTTGGTTGTCACCGTAGTGAGCGGATCGGTAACTTTATACTGCAGCCGATCACTGCCAAAGCCTGTTTGTCCGATCCGGGCAATATATGGTGTCACTACACCCCAACCGTTTTTAGCTGTAATTGTTTTCAGCGGCTCATCTACAGAATCGCAATAATGATGATTCGATCCGCTAAAATTCACACGCATAATGAATGGCTTCGGATTGTCGATTACAAAACGCTCTATCCCTCTTGCGATCCGCCGGAGCGTGTTTTCAGCCAGTGGTTTTTTTCGTTCAAATATACTCGGCGCCGGACGGGACCAGTCGATAATCTCTGCTGCTGTTCGCCATGGCTGCCGTATGCCCGCCAGCACTTCTGGACTATCTGGCGCTCCGTGTGTAGGCTCGGGCCAAACAATAGGACGGCTATCACGCCGAGCGATCAGGAATAAACGTTTGCGGATAGTTGGTGCACCATAATCGCAGGCCCGCAACTCTTTTGTCTCTACTTCATATCCTTGTCTTTTCAAGGCATTCACAAATGAGTTGAATGTCCGGCCTTTCTGCTGCGGATCAGGATAACCGTTTTGGAGCAGCGGCCCCCAGGTTTTGAACTCTTCTACATTCTCCAACATGATCGCACGAGGCTTAACGGTAGCTGCCCATCGGATCGCTACCCAAGCCAGGCCACGAATTCCCTTTTCAACCGGCTTGCCGCCTTTGGCTTTACTGAAATGCTTACAGTCCGGGCTGAGCCAGACAAGTCCGACATCTCTGTCTTTCACAACTTCCCGCGGATCAACGTCCCATACTGATTCACAATAGTGTTCGGTCTCTGGGTGGTTAGCACGATGCATTGCGATTGCAGCCGGATCATGATTGATTGCTATATCTACGCTGCGACCAGTAGCCAACTCGATACCAGTGCTGGCCCCGCCGCCGCCTGCAAAATTGTCTATAATTATTTCTTGCATGCTCAATCTCCTATCTCTATGCAATTTGTTTCGCCGCATTCTGGGCAGCTGGGTTCGTCCAATCGATCAGCCTGTTCTTCCTCCACAGCAAATCTACGTCCGCATTCTTCACATTCGTATTTGATCCATTCCATGCTGCTCACCCTTTCAGAATAGGCTCGGTTCTGCTTCCTCTTGTGCCGGCTGCTCCCGATCAGCGATGATCTGTTCCCAAGTCCATCCGCTTACCAGCAGCTTTCTTTCATGCAGTTCACGTTCGGCAGATTCTAAAGAGGGTATACGCCACTCTGTTAATTGCTTTTTGAACTGCTCTATATTTTCCATGGTGTATGCTGTTTTCCGACCCTTTAGCAGCTTATCTTCCAGATCGGCTATTTGTCGTTTGAGTCGATTTACCAGCACTCGGTCTTCTTGCACTGCCTGTTCATAACGGGGAATTTCTTTTTCTGCTTGTTCTGGTGTGAGTGTTGGAATAGTCAATTGCTCTCCCTCTCTCCCAGCAGCCCGTGCTGCCGCTGCTTGATTTTCTTTTCCCGCGCCTGGTCGATCACCAGTAGCACAACCTCGTCCGGATCCCGATCAAAGTATTCAGCAATCTCCAACAAGCTGCAGCCCTTATTCCACATATTCTGGAACTGAGGAAGGTCTTTATCTTCATCCCAGAAGAAATTGAGATCTTCCAATGCCGTATAGATGTTCCGTCTGGTTTCAAGCAGGGGCATACTCATTGTTCCAGTTCAATGATCGCTTTGAAGACGTTAGGATCTTCTGTTTTCTCTAATGCATACTTTTGATTTTTTATTTTATGATCTGCTGCCCACCTGCTAATTCCCTTAACGCTGGTTCGAAGTCCACCACTTCTGCTGCTATTCATCTTGATACCGGATGGATCTAAGCGTGCATATAACGTTTGAGTTTCAACGTCCACACCGAGTTGAATACGGTCGTCTGGTTTAAATCCAGTTAATTTGACGGCAGATTGGTTAAGAGCAAATCCCTCGCTTGCATAAAGCGTCAAGCTTGGTCCTTCTACCTTATGCTCAGTGGTATACCAGATAATATTATTCACAGCTGGTTGCTCCTCTTTGATTTCAGATTTGTTTTGCTCAACTATCGTTTGATTAATAGGGGCTTTTTCTACAGGCTTTTGCTGCTTTTGGAATTTACTGATCGCTTCAGCTTCTTTTGCTTTGGTTGTCAGTCCCCAGCGTCGGCAATGATAGTTCTGCAGAGTGTTTTCAGTTACTCCCCACTCCAGAGCAATAATTGATCTGCTTTTGCCAGCAGCACGTTGCCGCAGATACTCTGTCATTTCTGGTTTGACTTTAGACTTTTTCGTTCGGCTGCCATCATCCACGAGTACGACTGAACCTCTCTTCTGGACTTCTTTTTGCATTTTAGCTTCGCTACCACTCAGATGATCAGCAATTTGTTCAGGCGTCCACGTACTGGTCACAACCTCTCCAGCTGGAGAACCTTTTTCATTCTGACGAGGTACTGATGTTCCCACGGGAATCAGCCTCCTTTTCAGCAACCGCTACATTGTCTGCTATCATCATTGCGAAATTGGCTACATCCAGGCATTCACTGCGAATACGTGCCGCGCTCTCGCCTTGACCTATAGCTGCATATACTTCCTGCATTTCTTGAAAAAGGCGATCCATCAGGTAAGCCAGATCACATTCTTTCCATCCGCTCTTATGATCGTTCTTCACCAACACCTCTTCCATGCCGATTGCGAAGTCTGCGACCTCGTCCCGTACAAATGTTGGATTAAACTTGATCTTTGCTTCATCAGCATTCACTTCTGCAATAATCACGGCACTTGCTTTTGCTATGTCCATTTTAATCGCTCCAATACGTTGTTATATGATTTATATTCTTTAAATTCGATTTCCAACCGTGGGTTTGCCGGGTCCGTTTCGTAATCCATAATATGTGGCAATGCCGTTTTATCATCTGTATATATGCCTGCATCCTCTAAGGCATCCAGCAAGGCTTTTAAGCCATTATCAGGGTCGCGCCTACGCTTGTCCGGAAAGAACACCCAAATCAGAACGTACACCTTACCTGATTGCTGCTGCCATCTATTTCGGGCTATCCACATCTTTGCTCGCAGAACAGCTTCCTGATACCAGGCTTCGGCTTCTGGTGTTTTGATACGAATCTTACGTCCGCGTATCCATTTATCTTCGTACATATGGTTTACGCTTGGCGCAGTACCAGGTAATATGAGTCGATTCATTGGCGCTTCCTTCCTGACGCATTGAACTCCAGCCATGTCTCGTATGCAGCACGTCCCAGCTTCGCAATCATGTTACGCCGGAACTCTCGACGCCGTCGTTTTGCCCTGAGCTGCGCTTTATTCATGCCCTGGCCACCCCTTTATAATTTCGTGAAAGTGTATGATCCCTGAGTCGACTTCTACCGGATCAACGCCAGGCAGTTGCGTAAATACTTCTTGGCGGGTTGGTACGTCTCCGGTGTACATGAAGCGGATCTTCATGTACTCGTACACATCCCACATGGTCGGCTGCTGTAAGCCCATAGGCTTCCCGTCCTCTCTTTATGAATTCTTCCCAGTCTTGTTCGTGCAGGTTGTAGTCATCCAAACACATCGGGATATTCTTCTCCGTATTCCTCTTTAAGAGATTCGTAATTGTGTTGCCAGTCATAATTATCAAAAACTGATTTGTAATCAACCACGCTTTGCCCTAATCCTTCAAAAAAGTCATTGAGTTCAATCGCTATATAATCAGCTTTCATAAATACAGCAATTCCGCCTTCTTCAAATGAATATGAGCCTACAATTCCAACAAATTCTGGTAGCATTTTAAAATCTACAAAAACACAAGCGACCATCCGATTTTTTTCTTTGTACAGCTTGCATTCATTCTCTTTCAAAAAATCATATAAGCATGGTTCTACTGATAGCCCAGCCATATCTATTCATCCCTTCAAGTAGGTTCACTTTATTTCAAATAACCGACTGACTTGGCGTATGCCTGAATGGATTCCATATCCTCGTCTGGGTAGCCCCAGTGCGGACAGTACAATCCTCCATATCCATGATTGTGATTGGCATCATCATCACCAAAAATATAGTCGGTAAAGTCGCACATTAATCCCCACATCGTGCCGCCTTGAGAAAATCCTTGTTCCTGATCACGCGATTTACCTTGTTGCTGATTTTTCATTTCCATAGACATTCCTGTGTAGTTGTCTTTCAGCCAGAGTCTGCCATCAGCCCAATAGAATTTATTGTGTCGATCATACTTCTGCGAGTATAGAAACCTTCTGCCTCGACTCGCGATTTCAATAATGAGTTGATTAATCAGGTCGATACGTGATTGGAAGGGGGAATGTTCATCCGGATTAATCCGATTCGAACCAATCTTACGTACCCTCGTGATTTTTTGATATTCACCAAAGGTCATTTCATAGCCGTCGTTGAAGCTGAGAAATTCAGCATATCTTGCTTTGCCTGGCGTCTCAGCAGTGCGTGTCACAGCATAGTCGGGATAATTGTTAAAGAATCCTGGATAAGAAATTTCGTAAATGTTCATAACTGGCTCTGTTGTCGTAATCATGTTTGTTCATCCCTTCATAGTAGTCTGTAAAATTATTCGCTTTCGTAGTTTTCCGCTTCGTCGTATTCACCAGCATTCATTCGTTCCAAAGTTCCTTCGATTGTCTCGGCTGTGTCAACGAATATAATTGTGTGCCCAGGTTCAATATTGGAATTACTTTTCCCCAGACGTTCGGATCGCTGTTGTAAATACTCCTTGAGATCTTCAAGCGTTCGGACATCCAATCCATTAAAGAATCCTATTTCGTTCACTCCGTTCCCAGCAGCCTATAATTAAGGTTCAGATCCCGTTCGATCGTTACTTTGTAGTTCTTACACATTTCAATGATCCGGCTGCCTGTAGCTTCGTCAAACTCACACATCTGAGCAATAGTCTTTTCTGAGCTGATCAGGATCGGCAGGTTATTCAGATATCGATAGTTGATGATTCCGAATATTTGCTCTAACTGCCAAGGGGTTGGTTTATCTCTGCCCTTGAATAGATCGTCGATAAACAGAACGGATACCTGCTGCATGTAGGACACTTTTTGTTTAGCAGCTTCAAAATCGCTTTGTAAGTCATTTATACCTTCTACCCAGGGAAAGTATTGTACTGCTATCCCTTTAGCCAGCAGATTATTACTGACGGCTGTCAAAAGATGTGATTTGCCTACACCCGGCTGTCCCAGTAAGCAGCAACTATTATATCTCGCTTTATTCTTAATCAGATTCGGCAACTCTTTGGTGTACTTGTAAGCTACCGCATACATCTGTTGAATAACTGCAGGACGATTAGCAGTATCAAAGTTTGAGAATGTCATTTCCCGAAACGCATCTGTGATCCGGCTGCTCTTCATAAGCCGCTTAATCTGTTTTTTATCCCGACAAGAGCACGGCACTGCTACATCTTGTTTAATTGGGTTTGTGGTACCGTCTGCCAGGATGATTGTTGTATCACGCTCTTCAATGATAAATTCAGCATCTTTGCAAATGTCACACTCATATGATGTCTGGGTCGTGTTCTGGCATGCTCCATTTTCCATTGTTTTCGTCGAGGAACGAATACGCACTTTCTCGATTCGCTCTTTCCATACCTTGAGCGCCCCGCCGATTCCCTGCATCTCGTCGTCCATTGTAGTTTTCCTCCTTCCAAGGATCATCGATACCGGTTGCCTTCCAATGTTTCAAAATACCCTTCACATAGCTGAGTGTTCGTTTACCGGACAATACAGCTACCTTCATAGCTTCTTCGTACCAACGTATGCCGTAATCATTTACAAGATCATGGATCTGATCAGAGATGATTGAACTGATTGTTCCAAATCCTTCTTGTTCAAAAATCCGGTATGCACGACCATCACCACGAGTGTTCTTCTGTTCTTGTTCTTTTCTTTTCTCTTCTGTTAAGTTCTGTTCAGTTCTATTCAGTTCAGTTCTGTTAGCAAGTAACCGTAAATGACGGTATTTAACGTTAAATAACAAAGGATATTCTAAGTTGAGTAAATCATCATACATAACGACATTGATTTGCTCATCACGGCAACGCTGCAAATCGAAGTTTGAAGCTAATCCGTTCCCGATCAAGGTACAAACAACTTTAGAATCTTTAAGCATAGTGCGATATTTTACTATTTGTTCAATAGCTGTGTTAGACAAGCGCTGTCGCTTCACTTCGAACAAATAACGACGATAAGTTCCCGTGGCTACAATATCTAGATACGAGTTGTCAATGCGTAGCTGCTGTTCAACTGAGGTGATTTCTTCATCATCTATAAATCCATCATTTTGTATAAGATCGACTAGTAAATCCTCAATATCACTCTCACTTGCAGATAAATAACTGTTATTTAACGTTATTTGACGTTCAGGAGAATTGAATTTAGATTTCTTTTTACTCTTCAATCCTTCCTGGTGTTGAGCAAAATTTACAATTTCGATGACTTTATCTCCATCTGTTTCATACCAGACGATAACACCTTGTTCTTCCAGCTGCCGTATTGCCTGCTCTACATCGCGAAGTGATTTGTCCAACATCGGAACCACTAACGCTTTTACTTTTGCTGGCGATCCCGGCAGTCTGCCATAATCATCCGCATGCGGAATCATCCAGGTGAACAACAGCATACTGAAAATATCCGGTAGCATATTCACCTTTTCCGAAACGGATATCACCTTGCTCAGCATCCGTTTCTCAGCCATCTGTAATCATCCTTTCTCTTTCCTGTTGCCAAAATTGTTCTCGAAGCTGCAGCGCCCATTCCCGACCTTCACGTGTATGATCGATCCAGTCATGACAGGTACCAGTATTGACTTGAGGACCACACAACATGGCCACATCGTTTGCAGTCGTTTCAGGCAGCTTCCAACGTCGCATCAAATGTGCACATTCCAAATGCTGAGGACTGCCGCATCGCTCACAGTAGCCGCCGCTGCGGTCCAGAGCATCAGCGTATACTTCTGCTGTGATCCGGCCGCGCTCTTTGGCTGTCTTTTTAAATCGCTTTTGTTTTCCCGGTTTGGGTACAGGATTATGAGTCCAGTTCATGCCCAACTGCTCCCGGGTCATAGTTATAAGTTAGATCGTACTGAGAGATGGCTACCGAACTGAGCAGCATGACGATTACAATTACAATGGTTGCTATATATTTCATAGAGTTCCCTCTTTTCAAATTTGATTCGTCGTGTTAATATTCAATTAACTATTTGAGTAACACGACGATCTTGAGGGCCGCATTCCCGTGCGGTCCTTTTTCTTTTGTCCGCAGTTCCGTGTATAGATCAGTAATGGCTTCTTGAAAGAAATTATTGCCTGGGAACTGTACGTCTGCTTCCGCCTGCATTCTCTCCAGTTTTACCAATCTCTGACGAAGCGCTTGCCGTTGATTCAACCGTTCTGGTGTCATACTTCAATCCTCCTGACCGGTACCCATGCTTTGATATAATCCAGCACTTCCTGAAGATCCTGCCTCAGTACATCCTTGTAACTCGGCACCTGCCAGCGATCCTTGATTTCCTTATGAATTTGTCTGAACAAGTCTCTCCGTTCCTCGCTGACTGGTTCAATGCTGCACACCTTCTTGTTGACCGCTTGCTGCAGTGCACGCTGCTGCCCACTATTCAAAGTGATTTGTGAATCCACCTTGTTTTCAACCTCATTCATACGATCAATAATAACAGTCTGGCTGCTGAGTAAATTCTGGGTTGCTTGCAGGATCGCCTGTAGGTTTGCGGGATTGCCATTCAGTTTGCCAGCCATCCTATTAAACTCTGCAATATACATTTCTTTAAATCGCATAGCTGTTGAACCCGTATATCCCATAGCCAGCATTGCAAATCCATCTTGAGTGATGATGTACTTTGGTGCACTTTTGCGTTGTGCGGTTTGATATGATGAGCGCACGAAATTGTGCTCTCTAAATTCTGGGCTACATGCCAGTTCACGAATGTCCTGCATCACACGGTTATGCTTTTTACCGAACGAATGAGCTACCTGCAAGCTGTCTGTTACAGTCCGGCCATTTTCGATATATACCATTTGCGTCATGTATAAATCCCTCTCTTTTAGGCAGTCTGATTTTTATTCTTCCTTGTAGCTTCCTTAGGCTGTCTTTTTTGATGAGCCAACCGTATACCTTCACAGAACAGCATTAGAAATTGCTGTTCATAGGGTTCCAGTTTGCGTTCTGTTTTCATGCTGTAGACCACCTTTCATAAAAAATGAATAAATCTCAGCTTCTAACGCTGCAATCTCCTTTTCAATCGTTTCAGGAGTAACGCCCTGTTTATTCATTTCTTCAATAACCTGTTCTTTTGACCGCATCCTAGCCCCCCTCTCAAGCCCGTTTCAGCATTTCTAAAATCTCTACAGGGATAATTTCTTTGTATTTTGCAATAGTTATATCCTTGTAGGTTAGACCGCTTTTAGGACCGAGCACTTCAACCAATACTCTATTTACATCATCAGAAGCAGGTGGCAGAATACCAGATGCTAGCTTACTGATATAAGATTTCGAAACCGGCACCTTGCAAGACTTACATTTGTCTGAAACTTGCTGATAGGTGTAGCCCGCTTTGTTGATTGCATCAGTCAATACATTGGCATATCTTACATTTTGATTGGTAGTAATCATTTGTTCCTCCTTTCCCGTTTACCTATTAGTAAACGAAGTGTTAAGTAAATAGTAAACGATAAATTCGTTTCAGTCAATACTTAACGAACAATAATTGTTGACTTTTTACTGAAACGTTTAGTAGAATGTAAACAGGAAGCAACACATATATTGAAGTTAAAAAAGAGGAGTGTCTTATTTGGATTACTTTGCATTGTTACGTTCATACATAGCTGGATCGGGAAAATCCCTTTCCAAAATATCTGAGGAATTATCTGAAGAAGGTATTTCGGTGAGTAAGGGGTACATCTCACAGCTCCAGAACGGCAAAACTGGTAATCCTGGTAGTGACGAGATGAATCGAGCTTTAGCCAAAGTTACTGGCGGCGACCCTGAAAAGCTTCTTATCGCTGCCGCTATTCAAAAATCTCCTTATGAGATCCGCGAAAAAATGGAGCGACTTACTCAGCTTCGCGAGCTTAGAGCAGAATATACTGCTGTCTCTCCGGATATGATCGAGGTCCCAGTGATCAATACTTCTATGGCAAATATCAATGAATGTGAATACATACATAAATCTGCTGCCGCGGATCGCGAAGTTTTTGCTTTGAAAGTAAATAATGACTTGATGATCGGTGACTTTATTTCTACCGGTGATGTTGCTATTGCAGTACGGACAAACCAAGTTGATCCGAGTTCTATTGCAGTTGTATCAATTAACGGACAGGAAGCTATTCTATGTAGAATCAAATGCCAGGGCGATATTTGCGTGATTAGTTATTCTAATAGCAAATCTCAACCGGACATTATTAAATCAGAAGAAGTATCTGTAATCGGACAGTTGATTGAAGTTAGAAGGAAATACTGAGTACTCTTGCCTGAAAGGAGGTGAGAAAATAAATGAATGAGGTAATTGAGGCTATTGGCTATATTCGCCAAAGTGATGAAAGAAGCGACAAAGAGGATATATCTGAGCAAACCCAGCTAAAAAAAATCCAAGAGTACTGTGACTATCACGGATTTAAATTAGTGGGTGTTTTCAAAGACATAGACTACTCCGGTTTTAGAATAAACTATACGAAGCGTCCTGGTATCATGGGAGCATTATCAAAATTAAAGACTCCAGGAAATCGTATAAAAAAATTTGTGGTTTATAATTTATCAAGAGTTACCAGGTTAAAACAGGATTTTGGATACATCCATAGTTCCTTAGCAAAATTAAATGTTGATATTTGCTCTGCGTCCGAATCTTTGGATTTTGGAAGTCCTTCCGGAAGGCTCGTTGCTGGTATTCTTGTAGATTTTAATGAATACTATAGCGACAATTTGAGTGATATAACTATGCAAAGCAAAAAAACCAACGCAGAAAAAGGACGTTGGAATGGTGGACCTCCTCCCTATGGATTGAAAAAAGAAGGCGATCGTTTCATAGTTGATGAGCCGGCTGCTACTGTCATTCGTGAAATATTTAAAATGGCTTTAGATGGTAAAGGACCTTTTATTATTACTAATTGGTTGAATGACCAAGGCTTTAAAATGGTGTCTGGTGCTGAGTGGTCAGTACGCCGAGTGAGGTATGTATTATCGAATAGTACTTATGCGGGTATGCAGCATTGGGAAGGTGAATATTATCCCCTCAAAGACTGTGATTATTTAATTGAATGGTCTGACTTTCAGTTTATTCAAAACACACGTTTTGCTAAAGGAACTGTTTGGCGAGGACATGATGACAGACAACTTTTATCGTCGATACTACGCTGTCCATTGTGCGGTTCGAAAATGCATGCTCGTCGCGTCAGCAGCCGGTTGGATACTAGACGGTATATCTGCAGCAAAAAGAACAGCACCGGCAAGTGCGCCTGTCCAAGTTTTGATTTAGAGTCATTGGATCAGGCTGTTCTTAAATTGCTAACAGATACAGCAAAGCAACGTTTTTCCTCGCACCAAATTATGTCAGCATTATCTGACAAAGAGGACAGCGAGAACAATTCAAAAAAAAGTTCTCTCGCAAAATTGCAGCAGGAATATCAAATACTTGATGCCGCGAAACAGAAAGTATTTGATGATTACTACCTTAACAGTAAATTAAGTGAAGAGCAATTTGGTGCGCTTATGAAGAGATATGAATCCAGACAAAAAGAAATCGATCTCTTATTAGAAAAAGTGCCCCTTCCCACAAAAAAAGAGTATGGTGATTATGATGATATTTTAGAAACGCTTGCAGGTGATGCACTATTAAGTTTACCAGCAGACAAGCGCCGAATATCTATTGAGTTACTAATACACAAAATTATCCCTGGCTCCCCTGCTGAAGTGCACTTTAAATGGGGGGACGTGCAAGAGATACCGGTACAGTATACCAAGCGTAAAGGCAGTACCTATTTTTATTAATTAAACAAAAAAAAGAACCGCTAGCTATAAGCGTAGCGGTCGAGTTTCATGTTTCAGAAACTCCAGTAGTTGGATAGGAGTGGAGAGAAACCATACTGTAGTTACAGTATACTGTATGCGCTTTCATTTAGTCAACCCTTTTAACTAAAGTTTTTTGATAATTTTACATTTATTTTAATTAATGTGATATCTGATTAAATGATATACCTATTTTCCATACAAAAACCGCTTTGGACTCAAGCATCCAAAGCGGTTTTTACATTGATTTGACGAGGACGTGTGACACGGTACCATTCGTAGCAAAATAATCCGATAATAATGAGCTGGACCAGATCACCGCCATAGTACATCCATTGGGCCCCTGCTTCTGCTTGTCCTGTAGATACACCTGTCGGTGGATGAACATACAGGTATTTGGCCAGCATACCATGCAGAGCAGCTGCAATGACTGCTACAATCGCCCGATACACATGACTATAACGGTGGGCCACCGGGTCCACATATAACATTGATATAGTGAATACGTAACCTGCCAAAGCGATATGCAAATGCACCAGCAGATTTACCGCGGTATATTGATGCATCCATGTATAGAGCGGTGTCGTATACAACAGCCACAGTCCACCTGTATTGAGTATAGCCGCAACAACTGGATGGCAAATCAGTGCCGCATACCTACTGCGCAGCACACGACTCAGGCGCCTTGCCTGGCTGATCGGCAGACTGCGCAGCAGCAAGGTAGCTGGCGCAGATAACACTATCAGCAGTGGCCCCAGCATACCCAGCAGCAGATGACCGATCATATGTATGCGAAAATCACTATGTGCCGCGGCTGCAAAGGGTCCGATAATGACCACTACCGAGCAGGTACACCCTGCATACCAGCATATATAACGATAGAGCGGCCAGGACTTGTAATGCTGGCTGGACAATCGTCCCATAAGGGTATACCCGATAAGCACTGATGCATACAACAAAGTACAGATTAATTCGATCGCTGTAGATGCCGAACTACTTCCATGTCCCCAGCCATGTTCCACTACCTTCCTCCCCTTCCTATCATTCTGTGTTCCTAACCTCATTCCGCAGTGTCTCTGTCTGTTTTCAGACATTAATGAGTAGCAGGATATTATGTTCGCCGACGTGTGCGCCACAGCAAAATGCTGCCAACTATAATCATAACCACAGCAATAATATTCCATGTCCAATCGTAAGGAGCCAGTTCTACATCATATCGAATCTGGTGAATCCCCATCAGCTTATGCTGTACCAAGCCATCATACAATTGGAATATACCTGCTCCCAGCAGTACGCCTCCCCACCAGCGTGTTAGCCAAAGCCCTTTACGGCGCCGCAGATCTGCAAATAAAAATAAAGAAGCAATGGTAGCAAACCAGCTGAAAGCATGAAAAAATCCATCCGATACAAGCCCAACAGCAGTTGTCGACAGATCATAAAAATGATGCCAATGCAGCAGCTGATGAAATATAGTCTCGTCGATAAAAGCTGCCAGACCTACCCCAAACAAAACTCCCGACCATAGATTACGCTTGCTGTAAATATAACGTGGTTGCGCCGGATCATCTTGAATGTGCATATATCCTGTACGGGGCGTCATTTATTCTCCTCCTCTGACCTATAATAATAAACTGGAAATTATTTTACATTCCACAGCCTATTACCCATTCCAGACTAATAAAAACAAAAAAGAACTCTGCCGGATTGAACAGAGTTCTTTTTTGTTTTTTTATTTCTATACATCTACCCTATAGAATTCCCACGAACATATCCGTGTTCTGTCAGACAAATACGGAATACTCGCTTTGCTGCAGCATCATCTTGGCCTGCTCCATATCCTGCTCATTACGGAAGGACAGACGCATCACACCCGGCACATCCTCCCGGCTCTCGATAATCTGCACATTGCTGATATTGATGCCACGATTACCGATTTCGGTCGTGATTTTGCCGATAATCCCCGGATGATCGGGGACATCCAGATACAGATCATAGAGCTTCGTAATCATACCTTTGCGGCGTTCAGGCAATTCGTCGCGGAAAGCACCGGCTTTTTCAAATTGCTCCTCGATCCCGCGGGCATCTTCACTCTTCAGCAGTTCGATAAACTGTTCTACGCCTTCATTCCAGTCTTCCAGCAGCTGCAGTACAATATGACGGTTGTTCAGCAGAATATCACGCCATACGATCGGATCACTGGAAGCAATCCGGGTAATATCACGGAATCCTCCAGCTGCCAGCATCCGATATAATGGATTACCTTCATTATACTGCCGGATCTGATTGACCAGAGCGACAGCAATCACATGCGGTAAATGGCTAATGGCTCCTACAATCTCATCGTGCATCAGCGGCTCTACCCGGATAATCTGTGCACGGGTATGCTGGGTTAGCAGCTCAGCCAGACGTTCATACGCCGGTTGCGGTACATGATCCGGTGGAGTCAGCACATAGTAGGCATTTTCAAACAGCAGATAAGAAGCTGCCCCTACTCCGGAGCGCTCTGAGCCCGCCATTGGATGACCGCCAATAAAGTGTACATCTTCACGCAGCTGCAGCTGCTCTGCACAGGCAACAATGGATGCCTTGGTACTGCCTACATCGGTAATAATACAGCCCGGCTTCAGCGGCAGATGACTCAACTGCTCCAAATAAGTGCCGAGCAAACTGACCGGGACACAGAGGAAAATAAAATCCGCATCCTGTGCAGCTTCCTCGACAGAAAGTGTAGCATGGTCAACCACCTGCCGCTCCTGATAGGTATGTATCAATTCCGGCAGGTGCGTATAGCCAGTCACATGCAGACCCGGCTTGCCTTTGAAGCAAAGCGCAAGTGAGCCGCCAATTAGCCCTACACCGAAGATTGCAATTTTCGTTGTCATGATTATCCCACTCATTCTTCATTGATTAGATTACATTCACATTATGGGTATCTGCTGCATAGATGCTTTAAAGCACCATAACCTATATGCGCAAATGAGCAGCGAATTTCCTCGCCAGCTTCTTTGCCGGAGGAAATCCGCCTATCTCCCAGGTTACAGCATTATACCGCAGCTGTACGTTCCTGCAGTGTTTCTTCAAGAGCACGGATGAAAATTTCATTCTCGCGTGCTGTTCCTACCGTCACACGGATATACGTAGGATATTTGTGATGGCCTGCACGGATAATCACCCCTCGGCTCAGCATGGACTGGAATACTTCCATTGCCGGATGTCCGGTGTCGACCATGATAAAGTTGGTTTGACTTGGGAAATACGACAGTCCCAGGCGTTCAAAATGACCTGTCAGATATTCGATGCCTTCACGGTTTTTGGTACGGCATTCTTGGACAAAATCCTGATCCCGCAACGCCTGACGAGCAGCTGCCTGACCGATTCGCGATGTGTTAAAAGGCTCGCGCACCTGATTAATCAGCTTGATCACATCAGCTCCGCCTACACCATAACCGATACGCAGTGCAGCCAGTCCATAGATTTTGGAGAATGTACGCAGAATGACCAGGTTAGGGTACTTGGACAACATTGGAATACTTTGTGGGTACGCTCCATCCACTACGTATTCGTAGTAGGCTTCATCCAACACCACCAGCACATGGGATGGTACCTGATCCATGAACTGTACCAATTCCGCTTCGTCTACAATCGTACCTGTCGGGTTGTTCGGATTGCATACCCAGACAATTTTGGTACGATCATTGATTTGCGCCAACATGCCTGGCAGGTCATGTACGCCATCTTTGAGCGGTACTTCGTGAACAGCAGCACCTTCAATATCCGCATTGCTTTTATATACGGAAAATGTCTGATCGGCCATGATCGTCTCATCGCCCGGCTCCAGAAAAGCACGTGTAATCAAAGCGATAATTTCGTCGGAACCGCAGCCGAAAATAATCTGCTCGGATGTTACGCCCAGAGAAGCAGCCAGCTCGGCTGTCAGTTCTACAGCACCTCCATCCGGATACAGATGCAGTTGGGTCAGCTCGGCAGCAATTGCCTGCTGTACAGAAGGAGCAGATCCATACGGATTTTCATTGGAAGCCAGTTTGGTTACTTCAGTCAGACCCAGCTCGCGTTTCACTTCTTCAATCGGCTTGCCTGGCTGGTATACGGGAATATTTACAATACGGGATTTCGGTTTCATCGGGACCACTCCTTCGGACTGTTTACATTTTCTTTGCTGTTGTGTATTCATTACATTATACAGAATTAGCGGACGGAATTCACCGTTTCTGCGGAAAACCTGCTTTCCACTGATCCGATCTGATTCCATCCGCTGATTCAGCATGATGACTGTCAAAGGACATGTATCTCCGGCGCAGAATATTCTGTGCTGCAGCGCTCATCATGACAGTAAGCTTCTATACGATTGTTATCCTATCGGGACTATTACCATTTTATCCTGATTATTGATCGGGATTATTAAATGCTGCAGCCCATCTGATTTACTTGGGACCGATCAGATCGGATACGAAATTCCGGATCTGCAGCAGCCCTTCCGCTTTGCGTTCCGGATCGGTCAGCAGCGGAATCTGGGATTCGATCTGACGTACAATCGCACTGCCCACAACGACTCCATCACAGAACTCGGAGAATTGACGTACCTGTTCATGACTGGAAATACCGAATCCAACGGCTACTGGCAGATCCGTATTGGCTTTGACATTACGGATGAACTGCTCCACATTGTTATGGAACGAAGCGCGTTCTCCGGTTACTCCCAGAGAAGACACACAATATACGAATCCCTGCGCTCCATCCAAGATAGAAGCAATACGCTCTTCTGACGTAGGTGCTACCAGCGGCACCAGGCTGACACCGGCTGCTCTGGAGCGTCTGCGCATCTCTTCAGATTCTTCGACCGGCAAGTCCGGTATAATCATGCCACTGATATCATAACGCTGCATCTGTTCGAAGAATCGATCCAATCCATATTGCAGAATCGGATTATAATAGGTGAACAAAATAAATGGCATAATTACTCCACGGCTGCGTGCCTGCTCCGCAACTTCCAGGCAGGTGTCAATCGTCACCTGATGCGTCAGGGAGCGCTGGGAGGCGCGCTGGATTACCGGGCCATCGGCCAGAGGATCAGAGTAAGGAACACCAAGTTCCAGAATGTGCGCACCAGCCGCCTGCAGCTCCACAATAATATCTACCGTAGTCTGCGGGTCGGGATCACCCACTGTCAGGAAAGGGATCAATGCAGTCTCACCCTTCTCCCGAAGCTCTGCAAAAGTAACATCCATCCGGTTTTGGCTCTGCCCTGTGATACTCATAGTGACCCC
The DNA here is from genome assembly GCF_000346635.1 of Paenibacillus shenyangensis. Classification (NCBI taxonomy): domain Bacteria; kingdom Bacillati; phylum Bacillota; class Bacilli; order Caryophanales; family Paenibacillaceae; genus Paenibacillus; species Paenibacillus shenyangensis. The sequence goes on along the minus strand of NZ_AOIG01000022.1, from coordinate 62,824 downwards.
TCCCGCTCATATCTCATAATGGATTCTACATCTTTGTCGCCACGGCCCGACAAGCAGATGACCAGTAGTTGATCGGATGCCATTTCCTTGGCCAGCTTGACGGTATGGGCAATCGCATGAGCCGATTCCAGGGCTGGAATAATTCCTTCCGTCCGGCAGAGCAGCTTGAGTGCATCCAATGCTTCCTGATCGGTAATCGGTACGTACTGGGCACGTGCAATATCTTTGAGATAGGAGTGTTCCGGTCCTACGCCAGGATAATCCAATCCTGCCGAGATCGAATGTGCTTCCTGTACCTGTCCGTGCTGATCCTGCAGCAGATAGCTCATCGAACCCTGGAATACTCCTTTGGTACCGAGGCTCATCGTTGCCGCGTGAAGCGGCGTATCGATACCACGACCAGCTGCTTCAACTCCGATCAGTCGTACTTCTTTATCCTCGACAAAAGGATAGAACATGCCGATTGCGTTACTTCCGCCACCGATTGCAGCGACTACCGTATGAGGCAGACGATTTTCCTTTTCCAGAATCTGACGGCGTGTCTCATCACCGATCACCCGCTGGAAGTTACGTACCATCATTGGATACGGGTGCGGACCAACCGCCGAACCCAGAATGTAGAAGGTATCATCCACATTGCTGACCCAGTAGCGCAGCGCTTCATTACCGGCATCCTTGAGCGTCCGGCTGCCGGAAGTAACCGGAATGACTTCGGCTCCCAGCATATTCATACGGAATACATTGAGCTGCTGACGCTTGATATCTTCTTCGCCCATGAATACCTTGCATTCCAGACCGAGCAGCGCGGCTACAGTCGCTGTAGCTACACCATGCTGTCCTGCTCCGGTTTCAGCGATAACTTTCTTTTTGCCCATACGCTTGGCAAGTACACCCTGGCCAATAGCGTTGTTGATTTTGTGGGCACCGGTATGATTCAGGTCTTCACGTTTGAGGTAGATTTTCGGACCCCCCAGCTGTTCAGTCAGTCTTTCGGCATAATAAAGTGGAGTCTCACGTCCGGAATATTCTTTGAGCAGATAATTAACTTCTGCATTAAATTCGTCGTCAGCCGCGTATTTGCGGTAGGATTCTTCGAGCTCGATAAGTGCGTTCATAAGTGTCTCCGGTACATAGCGTCCACCGAAGTCTCCAAATCTTCCTTTTGCATCAGGTAGTGTAGTCATTATGCTCTCGCCCTTTCCACAAACGATTTAATTTTGGCAATATCCTTGGTTCCGTCTGTCTCTACACCGCTGGATACATCGATTCCTTCCAGAGGGTACCCAGACAGCAGGGTATTTACATTCTCGGGATTCAATCCACCAGCGACAAACAGTGGTATATGATGCGCTGCTGTCCACTCATGGTAGGCATGAATCTGTTCCCAGGCAAATGTTTTACCGGATCCTCCTCCATACAGAGGGTCATACGTATCTAATAAAAAGGCATCTACAGTGCCTTTGTACATTTCCAATTGAGCAGCAGTATCGGACTGCTGTTGGTTGTTGCTTAGAGAGATTACTTTGAATACCTGTACACCCAGGGTGTTACGTACCTGCTGGCAGAATTGAGGTGTCTCATTGCCGTGCAGCTGAATAATATCCAGTGAAGCTTCTCTGATTACGGAAGCAAGTTCATTCAAATCCGGATTAACAAATACACCTGCGCTTTGCGGGCGCTGTCCCTCCGGCCACTGCTGGAGTACGCTGATCAACTCGCCGGCCTGATGTGGAGTGACCTGACGCTTGCTTCTGGCAAATACAAACCCGATGTAATCGACGGGTAACGGTATCATATATTTTAGCACTTCAACGCTTTGAAGTCCACAAATTTTTATCTTGGTTTGGGCTTTGCTACTGCTCTCTTTATCCTCTTTTACCAAGGAATCATTAAGAGGTGGAACAGCTGATATATTCTGTTTATTCATGGGAAGCCTCAGCAGCCGCTTGGTGATCCACACCAGACTCTACAGGCTCCATCAGGGTTCTGACAGCCTGCGCAATATCTTCCTGACGCATAAAGTACTCGCCTACCAGCACACCTGCTGCACCAGCTTCTGCGACATAACGAATATCATCAGGTGACATAATACCACTTTCACTGATAAGAGGTACTCCCTCTGGCAGCAGCTGAATGAGCTCTGCTGTTGTAGAGAGCGAGGTCTCGAATGTTTTGAGATCGCGATTATTTACTCCGATCAGTCCATGTTCTATCGCCCCTTCGGCCGCGAGTACAATTTCCAGTTCTTGACGGTCATGTACTTCGATCAGTACATCGAGTCCAAGAGAAACAGCGACTGCCAGATAATCACGAATCTGCTGCGGAGTCAGAATAGCTGCAATCAACAGAATCGCGTCTGCTCCAATCAACCGGGCTTCATAGATTTGCCGCTCATCTATAATAAAGTCTTTACGCAGCAGTGGCAGCTGGATCGCTTCATGAATCTCTGTCAGATAGCGATCATTTCCCTGGAAATACTGCACATCGGTCAGAACAGATATACAATCGGCTCCAGCCCGCTCATAGGCACGGGCAATATTCACCGGGTGAAAGTCCGGACGAATTAATCCTTTGGAAGGGGAAGCTTTTTTCACTTCGGCGATCAGACCGACTCCCCGATTGGCATTGGATGTCAAAGCATGACGGAATCCACGCGTTGCAGGCATATCTGCGATCTGGCGCTCTGCATCTGACAATGAAAAACGACTGGCCAGCTGTTCCACTTCACTCTGTTTGGTTACTACGATACGATCAAGATACATAACTATAGGCCTCCGTTGTCTGAATTAATTGTTCCAGCTTGTGCGCTGCGGCACCGGAATCGATAGCTGCTGCTGCAATAGCAGCCCCTTCAGCCAGATGATCGGCCTGTCCTGCCAGATAAATGCAGGCAGCTGTATTGGCAAGAACCACATCACGATAAGCGCCTTTCTCACCATTCAATACCCTGCGGATAATATCTGCGTTTTGCAGGGCATCGCCGCCCAGCATGTGCTCCAGCGGATGCATATCCAGTCCAAAATCGTGCGGGTGCACTTCATACGTCTGCACCTGTCCATCACGCAGTTCGGCAATCCGGGTAGGCGCTGCAATACTGATCTCATCCAGTCCATCATGACTGGCAACAACCATCGCACGCTTTAGTCCAAGCAGATTCAGCGTCTCGGCAACGGTCTCGATTTTGCTGGCATCATACAATCCGATCAGCTGACGATCTGCACCAGCCGGATTGGTCAGCGGTCCCAGCATATTGAAGACAGTACGTACGCCAAGTTCACGTCTTGTTGCAGCAGCATGCTTCATGGATGGATGGAACACCTGGGCAAACAGGAAACATATTCCAATCTCATCCAGACACCGTGCAGCCTGATCTGCATTCAGGCCGATATTAACGCCAAGTGCTTCCAGTACATCTGCACTGCCTGCCTTGCCGGAAGCAGAACGGTTACCATGCTTGGCTACACGTACCGATACCGATGAAGCAATAATAGCAGACACAGTGGAAATATTGAATTTATGAATACCTGAACCGCCTGTACCGCATGTATCCAGCAGGTTGGAAGACAATACAGGCACCCGGCCACCGCTCATGCGCATCGCTTCGGCAAAGCCTGCGATTTCTTCTACCGTCTCTCCCTTTACCCGCAGCGCTGTCAACAGTCCGCCGATCTGTGAAGGTGTAGCTTCTCCGCTCATGATGGTACTCATCACACGGTTTGCTTCCTCACGCTGCAAATGCTCTCCCTGAATGACTTTGGTAATCGCCTGCTGCATCGTAGCTGATGTATACATATCGTCTCCTCCTCTTGGATCTGCCGGTTATCCGTTCGTCCGGCTCTGTTATTTATAATAGATTCAGGCTCTCAACCTGCTTGATTGTATTTTTTGTCTGTTTATACCCGTTCGTAGCCGTACAGATAATCCTGATTGGTTACCGTGTCCGGATGGTTTGATTTCGGTGGAAACATTGCTTCAGCCACACGGATAGATTTGAGCATCGCTTTTGCTTTGTTAACCGTTTCCTGATATTCATTTTCCGGAATGGAATCCCATACGATTCCGGCACCTGCCTGTACATAAGCACGACCATGTTTGAAAATAATCGTGCGGATCGTAATGCAGGCATCCATATTGCCCGAAAAGCCCAGGTAGCCGATCGCACCGGCATACGCACCGCGTGCTTCATTCTCGATCTCCGCGATAATCTCCATTGCCCGCAGCTTCGGTGCACCCGATACCGTACCTGCCGGTAGACAGGAGAGGAAAGCATCGAAGAAGTCTTTGTCCTTGCGCAGCTGACCAGATACATTGGATACGATATGCATCACATGCGAGTATTTCTCAATTTGCATAAAAGAGTCCGCTTTGACTGTACCGAATTCAGATACACGACCCAGATCGTTGCGTCCCAGATCTACGAGCATCAGATGCTCTGCCCGTTCCTTTTCATCCTGCAGCAGTTCTTCGGCCAGTGCCTGATCTTCGGCTTCGGTCTTGCCTCTTGGCCGGGTGCCAGCAATGGGACGAGTCTGCAGTCGATCGCCTTCCACTTTGACGAGTGCTTCGGGTGAGGTACCTACAATGATCTCATCATCCATTTTCAGATAATACATATAAGGAGATGGGTTCATTGTCCGCAGTACCCGGTATACTTCCAGTGGGGCCACTTCGGTCTCAATATGGAACCGCTGGGACAATACCACCTGGAAAATGTCTCCGGCGCGAATATATTCCTTGGCCCGGCTGACTCCATCCAAGTACTCTTCCTTGGTCATATTGGACTGAATCTCGCCCAGTTCGATATCTTCTGATACCGGAGCACGTCCTGCTGTACTGGTTGGCGGCTGATTATGCAGCAGCAGCTCCATCGCTTCCAGCTTGTGTGATGCCTGATCATATGCTTTGCGAATCTGCTGATCATCAGCTCCCTCGGGGATATGTACATTGCTGACGAGCAGAATATGCTGTTTTACATGATCGAATACCACAATCTGATCACAGAACATAAACTGGATATCATCCATGCCCATATCGTCTATACGGTGAGCGGGCAATTTCTCATAATATTGCAGCAGATCATAACCGAAAAATCCGATTGCTCCACCTGTAAAAGGAGGCAACGTGTCCAGCTTGGGACTGCGGTAACGACGCAGCAGCGCTTTGAGCTGTTCGACCGGCTTGCCGGCTAATGCTTTTTTCTCTCCATTCATCTCCAGTGTGATCTGTCCCTGCTTGCCGGAGATCATCAGGAAAGGGTCACTGCCGATAAAAGAATATCGCGCCCATTTGCTGCCCCCCTCTACACTTTCTAGGAGGAAGGCACGTTTGTGATCGGCGTAACGCTGGAATATTCGAATCGGTGTCTCCATATCTCCGAGCAGCCGCTTGGTAATGGGTACCAGATTGTACTGACCTGCCATTGCAATGACTTGTTCCACCTGAGGTTGAATCATAAATATCCGCTCCTTCTATATCATGTAGGGTGAATTTTTTTGAATGAATAGTGACATGCCGGATAACAAAAAAGCCTTCACGCGTAATGACGCATGAAGGCTGCTATGTGCAGATTGTACAAATGTAAGAAATGGAATACATCTATCCATCTCCCGCTTCCCCTGATGATCTGTTCTATCCTGCTGCTGGTAACAGAAAGATATACCTATGGAATCAATAGTATCAAAGTAGCTGCTTCCCCTCTGGAAAACGGCCTACCTTGTATATTCATTCCTCATCCGGTTCTGCTCTTAAAACGCCATCGCACCTGTAATCGCTACGGACACACGCTCGGAATTCCCATTCGCTGCTGATTGTGCTCAGCTTACTCCTGTTTATTCATACTGTCCGCCGATAGGGCTTACGTTTTCTTCTCATCTATACTCTTCTCTACTCAATTGCATCTCATCTCAATACACGGCTCATATTGCTTATTAATCTTGTTGTATACTATACTTCATAACAGGCATCTAACGCAACCCTTACAGTAAAAAACATTATTCGACGCTTTAAAGCAGCAAAAGGAAAGGCATCATGATGCCTTTCCTTTTGCATGGTAGCAGAGGGGTTTATTCTGATTAATATTCCACCAATCCTGCTGATTTTATTATAAAAATATAAATTGCAGCTGTAGCAATCAGGATGTAGCCAGGTCGGGACGAAGCCGTTTGGCTTCATTCAGGTAGACATGGCGAATCTCCTGCTGGGTCTTCGTCGTATTGATATGCAGCATTAACCGGATACACAGCGGCAGACTCCCCTGAACAGGCACTTCCAGTGCACACATCAGCGGAACCATATTCCAGCCCTCCATCTCGCGAATAGCCAGAGCCGGGAAAACAGCATCCAGATCTGGTGTCATCGTAATCCAGATACTGCTGATATCTTCCGGTTCGAATTCATTACGATCCACAATCTCCTGTAGCAGGGCCAGTGTCTCATCCAGAATCTCCTGGCGGTCGTTGCGGGTTACGGTTGTGGCTCCGCGAATACCTCTTACATACATGCTCTTACACCTCTTTCTTTAAAAGCTCAACCGTTCGGCGTACCAGATCATAATCGACATTGCGATTAATTTCTACTTTGCCAATTTCCAGTGGTACAACAAAAGTCATCTGCCCTTCCTGGAACTTCTTGTCATGCATCATGGCACTCATAATCCGGTCTACACTCAGATGTTCAGGCAGAATAGTAGGCAGTCCGAGCGATTGCAGCATTTCGCGGGTTGTATCTACCAGACCTGGTTCTGCACCCAGTGCTTCCCCGATCAGAGCCGAACCCACCATGCCGATCGAAATGGCTTCGCCGTGAATAATCTCGCCATAGCCAGCCACTGCCTCGATAGCATGACCAATCGTATGACCCAGGTTGAGAATGGCACGCAGATCATTTTCCCGCTCATCTTTGGATACTACTGCGGCTTTGATTGAGCAGCCTTTTTCCAGACCATATCCCATTGCCTGGATGTCCACCAATTTGAGCTCGTCTGCATGTTCCAGACACCAGTAGGCAAATTCGCGATCCCAGATCAGTCCATGCTTCACCATCTCGGCCAGTCCTGCATATACTTCGCGTACCGGAAGAGTCTTGAGCGCGGACAGATCGTATAATACCAGCTCCGGTTGATGGAAAACACCAATCATATTTTTGGCAAGCGGATGGTTAATTCCAACCTTGCCGCCTGCACTGCTGTCATGTGCCAGTACGGTAGTAGGCATCTGTACAAAACGGATACCTCTCATATACGTACCTGCTACAAAACCGGCCAGATCACCTACAACGCCACCGCCAAGAGCGATAACAGCAGATTTACGATCCAGACCGCCTTCGATCGCCTTGGTCATAATAGCTTCAAAAACAGACAGCGACTTGGATGTCTCGCCTGAGCCTACAATAGCGGTCACTACCTTGAATCCGGAAGCAGTCAGCGACTGCTCCAGAATACCAAGATAAGGATCGGCTACCTTTTCATCCGTAACGATCAGCAGCGGACTCTGCTTGGATAACTGATGCTTCTCCAGATAACTGCCGGCCTGCTGCAGCAGACCTTCACCAATATAAATGGGATAGGAACGTTCGCCAAGTTGAACGTCGACTGTCCGAATATCAGTCATTAGTATTCATCCACCTGTGCCTGGTAATTTTCCAGGTTTTTGCGAATCTCGGTCATAGAGTCACCACCGAATTTTTCCAGGAAAGCCTTGGCTACTTCCCAGGCGACCACACTCTCCATCACAACGCTGGCAGCCGGAACCGCACATGCATCCGAGCGCTCTACCTGAGCGGTGAATGGTTCTTTCGTATCGATATCTACGCTTTGCAGCGGCTTGTACAGTGTCGGGATTGGCTTCATAACGCCGCGTACGACGATTGGCATACCATTTGTCATACCACCTTCGAATCCGCCCAGACGATTGGTTGCACGATGGTAACCCTGTTCCTCATTGTACAGAATCTCGTCATGTACCTGGGAACCGCGAATATGTCCTGCTTCGAATCCAATACCAATTTCCACGCCTTTGAAGGCATTGATAGACATAACCGCCTGCGCAATACGTGCATCCAGCTTGCGGTCATACTGCACATAGCTGCCCAGCCCAACCGGAACGCCTTCAATGATACATTCCACAATACCACCGATCGAATCGCCTTCTTTTTTGATTTGATCGATATAGGCTTCCATTTTCTGTTCGGTTTCTTTGTCAACAACACGTACGGAAGATTCTTCGGTACGGGCAACCAGCTCATCAAGCGGCAGATTATTCGGTGGTGCTTCGATCTCACCGATCCGGATAACCTGTCCACCGACTTTGATGCCAAACGATGCCAGGAATTGACGGGCAACTGCACCTACGGCTACACGAATAGCAGTCTCGCGTGCGCTGGAGCGTTCCAGTACATTACGCAGATCTTTATGGTTATATTTGAGTCCGCCATTCAGATCGGCATGACCAGGACGCGGACGATGGACACGGCGTTTCTCTTCATCCGTTCCTTCCATCGGCTCAATATTCATAATCTTGGTCCAGTGCTTCCAATCATTATTGGCAACGACCAAAGCAACCGGCGCGCCTGTTGTATATCCGTGGCGAACACCACCTACGATATCCGCTGTATCTTTTTCAATTTGCATCCGGCGGCCGCGACCATATCCTTTTTGACGACGGGCCAGTTGGAAATTCAATTCTTCAAAATTAAGCTGCAGCTCACTTGGCAGCCCTTCAATAATCGCAGTTAGCTGGGGTCCGTGAGTCTCCCCTGCTGTTAAGTAACGTATACTCATTTTGCGTTCCCCCTTTAAACTGTTAAACTGTGCATCGCTAAAATCCGTAATTACCTTTGCTTATTATAGTACAGCCTTCATCCATTTGACAAGGAACCTCAAACATTGCATTTCCGTATGGAAACTACCTGATTTCCATGTGGATATAACAAAAACACGCCGTCTGCTGCCGGAGCAGAACAGACTGCGTGTCTATGATTATTGTATCTATCCAATCTTGCCGTTCAGGAGGACCACTCCTAATCCTGTCCCCTGATTTGTTGCTTGTATCTATTATCTTGAAATTGTAAGTAAGTCACCGTTTTGATACTGCTTGTCTGACCGGACAAATCTATGAAGATCGGTCCGGCTTACTACGACTGTTCCGTATCAATTCCCCCATGCAACTACTTTTCGTTCTTGATCCACAGCTGCGATCAGCCGTTTTTGTGATAGAAGAACGTCTCAGATGAATCAAAGCCGTATTGTGCCGGAGAGAAAATCTGCTCCGTACTGCCTACAAACAATACGCCACCCGGACGCAGACTGGCTGCAAACTTGTGGTACAGCATACTTTTGGCTTCTTCAGTAAAATAAATCATGACATTACGGCATACAATCAGGTCATATCCGGTTTCAAACGTATCTGTCAACAGATTGCCTTTGCGGAATTGTACCGCCTTTTTGAGATTGTCATTTACAGCAAACATATGACCATTCGGTGTAAAATGACGTTTAGCAACATCGGTCGGTACATCTTTGAGGGAGCGCTCCAGATAAAGTCCTTTTTTGGCTTTTTCCAGTGCACCATCATCAATATCCGTAGCATGCAAAGTTGTTGAGGACAGAATATTTTTATCGGCCAAAATCGTAGCGATTGTATAAGGCTCTTCCCCTGTAGAGCAGGCAGCGCTCCATACTTTCAGGTTTTTCCCACTCTTCTGCAGCTGCGGCAAAATGCTATCGCGCAGTACTTCCCAGCGGTTCGGGTTACGCCAGAATTCGGACACGTTAATGGTCATCCGATCAAGGAACTCATAAAACAATGATTTATCCTTGAGCATAGCCTCAAAGAATGCAGAGAATGTGGTAAAACCGTTTTTGGAACGCAGTGTTGTCAATCTGCGCTTCATTTGAGCTTCTTTATACTGTGCTAGGTCAATGCCCGTACTATCTTTCACTTTTTTGATGAAACCTGTATAGTCCGAGTCTGGTTGAACGGCATCATTTGTAAGCATGGCATCACGTCCTTAAGTTCATAATGAGTGTAGTCCATGCGGGGGTATGTTTAGAGCCAGACGGAAATATTTTTCTCGTAAACGCTTAATTCGTCTGGAGTAAAAAAGTTCGCGATCTCTCGTTCTGCACTTTCAGGGGCATCGGAGCCATGAATCAGATTGAAAGGAGTGTGGGCAGCGAAATCCCCACGGATTGTACCAGGCAATGCTTCGGTAACTTTGGTCTTGCCCATCAGTGTACGGGATAATGTGATGACATCGTCACCTTCCCATACCATGGCAAACACCGGTCCCGAAGTAATGAAGTCAATGAGTTCTCCGTAGAACACTTTACCTTCATGTTCGGCATAATGCCGTTTGGCCTGTTCTTCCGTCGGAATAAGAAACTTGCCTCCGATCAATTTGAATCCTTTGTCTTCGAAGCGGCTGATAATACGTCCCATTAACCCCCGCTGTACTCCATCAGGTTTAATCATCAAAAATGTGCGTTCCATTGATTCACTCTCCTGTTATCTACAAAGTGATCTGCTATCGGAGCAATTTCAAGATGCCCACTTGTGTATTCTAACAGAAAGTGTGAATTACAGAAAGAAACACCATCATATACGTTTCCGACATTTTTTGATAAAATATGCCCTTTTTAGAGTACATTACTCGTTATGCGCCTGATTTCCGACAAGCAACCAGCCTTTGATGCGGTTAGCGGAAAGCCATTCACATACTTCGTAACTTATATATCGACCGGAGGGGGCTTCTCTGTTAGTTCTTGTCGAGAAATGTTTTGAAATTATCGTTATTAATGGGAACGCTTAGCAACAAAATGAGCAATTTCTTGCAAATGTTTCTGTGTTTTACCGGATGGAAGCTGCTGCAGAGCATCCATCGCCTTTTGAATATAACGATCTGCGAGGGCTTCTGCCTGCTCGATTCCCTGACTGCCGCGTACCATTTGTACGGCCTGTTTTACATCGGTTTCTCCATTGGCTTGATGAATCCGGTTAATCTCGGCAAGCAGCGGCTCCCGAAGAGAATCCTGCTGCAGGGCATACAGTACCGGCAGCGTAATATTGCCTTGACGAAGATCGCTGCCCGGAGGTTTACCAATTTGCTTTTCTGTACCGCATAGATCCAGCACATCATCACGAATCTGAAAAGCCATTCCTACATTGTAGCCGTAACGATACAGCTGGCGTGTCACTTCACGCGGTGCGTCGGCAGCCAATCCACCCAGCTGGCAGCTGATTGCGATCAGCAATGCCGTTTTGCGGCGAATCCGCAGCAGATAGCGGCGTATGGTCTGATCCGTATTAAAGAAGTCCCGGATCTGTTCCATCTCACCGATCGACATCTGTACCATTGCTTTGGCAAGTACGCGATGAATTTCCGGATTTTCCAGCCTGGCGACAATAACGAGCGCTTTGGCATAAATATAGTCACCGGTATACATGGCAATCCGGTTATCCCATTTGGACTTTACTGTCAGCTGTCCGCGGCGGGTCTCTGCATCGTCAATAACATCATCATGTACCAGGGAAGCCATATGAATCAGCTCAAGCGGCACTGCTACATTGCTGAGACGTTCCAAATCGTAATTACCGTATTTACCTGCAAGCAGCACAAAAGCGGGACGAAGCCGCTTTCCTCCCGCTTTCAACAGATGAAGTGAAGTTTCGTTAAGCAGCGCGTGCTCGGTATCAATGCTGCGGCTGAGCTCACGTTCGATTACGTTCATATCTTTTTTTAGTGTCCCGAAAATGTCCAGTAGTTTCATTCGTTCACCCGTGTCATCATATTGTCAGTCCATAATTCCATATTTACTTTATGATCCAGCAGACCCAGCTCATGGGCATATTGAAAATACAGAGCAAGCCCCTGCTGTTCCTTTTCTCCAAAATCATACCATAACTGCCGGAAATAATGCTCCCAGTATTCATGACTGCCGCCCATTTTCTGGCGCGCTTCATGAATTACCGGATTCAGATCAGCCACACTGCGCTGCTTACTGGCCCGCAGCTGCTCACCAATTTCGGTTACAAGGTCCGGATATACAGCTGCAAACTGCTTATTTACGGCCCATACCGCAAAGGTCATGCTAAGACCTGTCCACTGCTTCCATTCCAGACCCAGATCGGTAACGATATAGCCTGTGTCACGCTGCGATGCCGCAATCGCATGATCGCCGATTAGCAGAGCTGCATCACAATGCTCCATCATCCGGTCTAATTCAGGATCCATAGATACATATTCCGGTTTGTGTCCATATCGTTTGTCCAGGATGATTTTGAGCAGATTAACAGAAGTAGCAGAAGTATTTGTCAGCGCGATCGTTCCACTTCCCAGCTCCGCTAACGGCTTTCTGGAAAACAGAAGAATCGATCCGACCGCATTCTTGGCACTCACCGACAAATCGGGCAGCAGCCAGAAATCGTCAGAACGTGTTCCATACGCAAAAGCAGATACCGGAGTAACAAATAATCGATCTTCCAGCAGTCCACGATTCAGATTAGCTGGAAGATCGCTGTGTATAACCGCCGGTACAGACAACTGTGCCGGATCAAAGTTCTGATAAATAGGCCAATCATTCGTATACTCAATTTTACCGATTTTGATCGGCAATTCAAATTCACTCACTGTTATTCCCCCATCGTTCAAATAAATGATGCTCAATATCCAGAATATCGAGCACTTTGCCAACTACAAAGTCGACAGCATCTTCCAGTGTCTGAGGGCGATAATAAAAAGCCGGCATCGCCGGAATGATACTGACTCCCATACGAGCCAGCTTAAGCATATTTTCCAGGTGAATCGCATGCAAAGGTGTTTCTCTTGGAACTATAACCAGTTTCCGTTCTTCTTTAATCATCACATCTGCTGCACGGGTCATTAGATTGGCGGAAGTGCCTCCTGCAATATTCGCCAGGGTCCCCATAGAGCAGGGAATAATGATCATGGCTTTCACCCGAAATGAACCACTTGCAATTGATGCTCCAATATCCGAAAAAGAATGATACACCAGCTTGCCCGGCAGGGAACCGAAATGCCCACTAAGCATTTCTTCCCTGCCGGAAGCAGTCCAGTCCAGTTCTTCTTTGAGCACTCTCCACCCGGCATTGGAAATCACCAGGTGGACACTGTAGCCCATCGATAACAGTATTTCAGTCAGACGAACACCATATACGGAACCACTGGCTCCGGTAATGCCAATCACATAACGCTTGCCGGCATGATCAGGATGATAGCCGGCAGGGAACGAAGCGACAGACTCGGACGGTGTATGTTCCGGACGGTTTACCACCATTGCTTAACCGCCAGATCTACCAGGGTAAAGACGAACATAATAATACTGAGCGCTCCATTCATTGTGAAGAAAGCAGTCTGCAGACGACTCAGATCTTTTGGTGTAACAATGTAATGCTCATAGAACAAAATGGCACAGGCGATAATGACACCAGCGATGTACCACCAGCCCAAATCGGTAATAAACAGTAGACTGATCAGTCCCGCAGCTGTAATTACATGGAATCCCTGGGCAATTTTCAGAGCACGCGGAATACCAAAGCGGCTTGGAATCGAATGCAGGCCTTCCTTGCGGTCAAACTCCGCATCATCACAGGCATAGATCACATCAAATCCGGCTGTCCAGAATGTAATTGCAATATAGAATACAATAGCTGCCCAGTCGATTCGGCCAGCGACTGCTACCCATCCGCCCAGCGGCGCAAGCGCAATCGTCATTCCGAGTACAACATGGCATAGCCAGGTAAATCGTTTGGTAAAGGAATAAATAATCAGCATAAATAGCGCAATCGGCAGCAGCTTGAATGCCAGCGGCGATAGCTGTGTAACCGCCCAGAAAAAGACAACAAGCGAAATCACAATAAAGATAACTACCTCACCGGAACGAAGCAGTCCGGCAGGAATCGCCCGCATCATCGTGCGTGGATTTTTACCATCAAATGTACGGTCAATCAGACGGTTCAATCCCATCGCTGCACTGCGTGCACCAACCATGGCAACCAGAATCCATACGATCTGCTCCCAGGTCGGCAGATGACCATAGACTACATAAGATCCCAACATCGCACCCATAAAGGCAAACGGCAGGGCAAACAAAGTATGCTCAATTTTAATCATTTCCAAAAATATCTTAATCTTTTTAAACATCCTACTTCTCCTTGATCCCAATATGAAGTGCTGCAATTCCACCGGTCAGCGGATAAGCCTGTACCTGCTGCAGTCCAATACTACGGAATACACCAGCCAGCTCCTCACGTCCAGGGAAAGCTTTGAGCGAATCCGGCAGCCATTTGTATTGTTCATAACGCTTGGCGACCAGCTTGCCCATCAGCGGCAGCAAATTCTGAAAATAAAAATAATACACGCCTTTAAATGGCTGCCAGGTCGGCTTGGATAATTCCAGACATACCACCATACCACCAGGCTTAACGACCCGTTTCATTTCTTTGAGTGTCTTCTCCAGATCCGGCACATTACGCAGTCCGAATCCAATCGTCACATAGTCAAAAGAATTGTCTGCAAATGGTAGATCCATGGCATTGCCCTGGGTAAGCGTAATATTGTCGCTCCATCCATCACGGTCAATTTTCTTCTGACCGACCTGCAGCATATTCGGGCTAAAGTCCAGTCCGCATACCTGACCGGTACCGCTGGCTTCTGCCAGACTGAGTGTCCAGTCACATGTACCACAGCATACGTCAAGAGCCGTATCGCCAGGTTGAACATTCATTTTTTTCATGGTGAATTTACGCCATGTCTTGTGCATGCGGAAGCTCAGCACATCATTCATCATATCGTACTGGGGCGCAATCGATTCAAAAACCGACTGGACAAATTGTTCCTTCGGCTTGGCACTTTCCGGTTTGTTCATAGTCATACCACCTCTTCTGAATTACTTGAATTATGCGGTTAGCGCAGAGTGGCATATACTTCCATCAATGGAGAAATATCCGCACGTAGACGCTCATAGCCCGGCTGCTGCAGACGCGATTCAATGACTGACAGCGATTGTTCCAGCAGTTGGCTGATCTGTCCTGCTGTCTCATACTGCTCATACCACTGCTGCCAGCGCGGACTTTCTACCGGCTCTGTCATCATCGCTGTCTGATCCTGTGGTTCTGCTTGCTCTAGTGCATAATACAGACTGTAATGTCCAAATGGACGCTGCTGCAGGGAAGCCTGTTTCAGCTGCAGATCTTCGGCCAGTACTTCACAGCGGCTGAATGCATACAACATTTCTTCCCAGAGCTCTGCGCGGTCTGCCGGAAGATAGGCTGTAAATGAAAGAAACAGCTGCATCTTCAGCTGTGTAATTGCCTCGATATATTGTTCGGAAGTAAGTGTCGTTTTTTGAACTTGCTGATACAAATTCATTTTGAGACGGTTATTCTCGCAGATGGCTTCACTGAGCCTGGATACCATCTGAATCTCGCCTGCTTTGGCCAGCAGCTCGTAAAAGCGGCTACTAAAATAATCGCCTGCCAGTACATTCAGCTGACGGGAACGCATCTTGGACTCCTCCTGGTGCAGTGGAGAGGTATCAATCCGGTCATGTGTATCCAGCGCCATCTGTACCAATCCTGTAACAAGGGAAAATAAGCGCCCTCTCTCCGTTTCCTGCTCCGTATCTACAGCTTCATTTAGAAAAGCCAGCAACAGACGGGCTCTGGTATCCGGAAATTCGGGAATAGCGGTATGCTCTTGAATCATATCGTAGTCTGTATATTTTTGGGATGTTTCCAATAAGCGATACGGTTTCATCTCAGCCTCCATGCCTTTGTGGGCAAGTCTATATTTTCACAAACTATAATGTTTTAGATTTAAACATTTCAGTTCATTATAACATATGTTTTTTCGACAAGACAGGGCAAGTGAACATTTGTAAGTTGACCATTATCCGGCTCGCAAAACAATAAAATACTGGCTCCCTTTATTAAGTCCAGCTTAATAAGTAGGGAAGCCAGTATGGATGCTGCAGACTGCAAATGTATGAGATTGCAATCATATCAATCTTCCGTTTTAACGGTACCGTGTTTGGTGTGTACTTCAGCGTCGCCCCTGATTTTGATTGCCGACGTATTCTCGGTAAACTGTACAATCAGCAGCTCGCCTTTGTCCAGCTTCTCTGTATGATGAAAACGAGTATCCCGGCCGCGTGTCAGACCGATGACCTGTACTCCATTTTCTTTGGCTTTGATAACTACATAATCACCGTTAACAATTCCGTCTTTGGATGGTTCCATTTTGGCCTCCTTCTGCTTCTGGCAGTTGTCCGATCAAGTAGTCAGACAGATGCGGAAAGGACCGTGAACATGAAGATCACGGTCCTTTCCTGAACATGGAATATGTACAGCTTATTTAATTCCATCTTTCAGTGCTTTACCTGGCTTGAAAGCCGGGATTTTGCTAGCTGGGATTTCCATTTGCTCCCCAGTTTGCGGATTACGTCCCATACGTGCGGAACGCTCACGAACTTCGAAGTTACCAAATCCAACCAGTTGGACTTTATCGCCACTTTGCAGGGCGCTGGAGATTGCTTCGAAAACAGCGTCAACTGCTTTTGTTGCATCTTTCTTCTGCAGTTCTGTTTTTTCAACAACCTGTGCGATCAGATCAGTTTTGTTCATGTGTATTCACCTCCTAATGCAAATATAAGCTTTCCACTTGCTACTTTGGTTTTCGAATAAACGAAAATATAGGTAAACGCCGCGGAATTTTCGGAATATGGACTGTGCCAGCTATCGCCGGGACACAGAACACACCTATAGTAATACAGCTATCCTTTAATTTCAAGCGTTTTGCACTTTTTTATCTGATATCGCTGACCTGCCAAGCATTACCAGTCACTCAAATCGTCATTTTGCTGCTCCATCTGTTTGCGGATCGCTGCTTTGAGACGATCCTCGGGAACATGGACAACAGAATCACCGATAACCCGGGCCTGACAGCCAAGACGAATATGCTCTTGCAATGAAAGTCCCAGCTTACGTGTCTCGGCCGCTCCTGGTGCAGAAAGAGCAGGTTCTCCCAAAGGCTGTTCTTCCGGTCGTACCACAACCTTGCACATTAGACAGGCTGCTCTGCCATCACAGCGTACCGGAAGATGCACCCCCGCCCGTCTGGCAGCAGCCAGAAGCGTTGTTCCTTCCGGTACCTGCACCGATTTGCCTGCAGGCCTAAAATCTACACGGCATTGCTGTTTTCCGGACAAGAGGATTCCTCCTTTGGGTTATTGATGTTAATTGTCTGTTTAATTATCGATCCCGGTCAGTTTATAAATACGCTGAATCATCTGTGGATGAAAACCATTGGCAGCAATAATTTGTTTGACCAGTTCGCGATGATGCTCGGGCTCGGCCGCCATATGTTCTGCAATCCGCTCATAACGATCCCTGCGGTCCCTCAGCAGGTTAAATATCAACTCATGTGCCAACGGCATAAGAGCCAGTGAACAGCCGTTCAGCGCTACTACAGGAGCATGATTATACAGATTTCTATCAATATGTACCCGGTAATAGGATTCACGTGCACGAACTTCAAAATCTCCGACCAATTCCACTTTGTAATCTCCGGCCTGATAATGACTCAGGATAGAGCGATACATTCTGGTTTCGTTCTGTTCCGGTCCGTCCAGTACAACAGCATGAGCCTGCAGCTGTTTATGCAGCAGATTCACTGCGTCTCCATCTGCATACAGATCGATATCCCGTGGCGCTTCCTCAAGCGGGATTCCCTGCAACAGCAGACCGCAGCTTCCGCCCAGCAGCCAATGTGTATGCTCCCCCTCATGTTCTGGAGCGAGCCAACTGGCCAGATCGATCAGTGACTGCTTGAGCTGCGGATGTGATTGCACATATTGTTCAGGATTATACATTTACAAATATGCCCCCTCTGCATTCAAACCTGTACAAAAAGAACGATAGGATTCTCCTTCGTTCTCTGTACGTTTGACTCCAAATCCAATCAGGAATGCCACTGCTGCCAGATTTCCAGCTTCATGGACTCCATCTCGTTTTTGGGATCTCTTCCCATCAAAGCTTCTACAGCTTCACGCGGGTCGCTATTTTTAAACAAAACACGATATAGCTGCTCGGCAATCGGCATCTGCACATCATATTTACGAGACATGTCATGCGCCGCCTGTGTCGTACGTATGCCTTCCACAACCATATTCATGGAATTCATCACTTCATCCAGCGATTTCCCCTGACCTAGCATATAGCCTGCTCTCCAGTTACGGCTATGACGACTGGTACCGGTAACCATAAGATCTCCGATTCCTGCAAGTCCGGCAAAGGTCAGTGGATTGGCTCCCATTTCACTTCCGACCCGGACCATCTCGGCAATCCCCCGTGTAAGCAGCGCCGCTTTGGCATTATCACCATACCCCAGTCCATCGGACATTCCTGCGCCAAGCGCAATAATGTTCTTGAGTGCACCAGCCAGTTCTACACCAATCATATCCAGATTCGTATAGACTCTAAAATATTCCTCGTTCATAAACAGCGTCTGTGCCGCAGCCGCAGCTCTCTCATTACGGGAAGCCACTACCACGGTTGTTGGCATACGCTTTACAACCTCTTCGGCATGGCTTGGACCCGAGAGCACGACAATATTTGATTCTTTGGCACCCAGTTCCTCACTGATTACGGTAGACATCCGTTTGAGTGATTCGGTTTCGAACCCTTTGGTTGCATGAACACAGAGCATATCTTCATGATAATATGGTTTGAGCTGACGGCAGACTTCACGCATCGCCTTGGAAGGAGCTACGATAATGACTGCCTGGGTATCCTGCATAGCTTCCGCAAGACTGGATGTTGCCGTTATATTCGCTGGCAGCATAGCTTCCGGCAGATATTTGCGATTGGTATGGTGTTCATTGATCTCACTGGCCTGCTCATCACTGCGTGTCCACAAGGATACGCGGAATCCATTGTCCGCCAGAACACAGGCGAGTGCTGTTCCCCAGCTTCCTGCTACCAGAACCGTTACCTTATCAGACAACTTCGCTTCCTCCCTTGCCCGCTTTTGCTCCGATTTTGTTTTCTGTACCTTTAAAAATACGAGAAAGATTCGCCCGATGACGCCAAACAGCCAGCGCCCAGATAATCACACTTACCGTTACAATAGGGGCAGAATACCCCAGGAACAGCAGAATCACCGGAGTCAGTGTAACAAAAATCAGAGAGCCCAGCGATACATAGCGTGTAAGCACGATTGCCAGAATCGCAAACACACCAGCAGAGAGTGAAGGCAGCAGACAAAGTGTAGCCAATACACCGATCGTAGTAGCAATTCCTTTGCCTCCGCGGAAACGGAAATAGATTGGCCAGTTATGACCCAGAATTGCTGCTATTCCGCATAATGCCGGAACCCAATACGTCGGAGAAGAAGACAGCCATACGCCTAGCCAGACTGCTCCTACACCTTTGAGTGCATCCAGCAGTAGCACGGTAATGGCCGGACCTTTCCCGAGTACACGAAGTGTGTTCGTTGCTCCGGCATTACCGCTGCCATGATCACGAATATCGATTCCTTTCATGCCTTTGGCAATCAGCACACTAAAACTAATGGAACCGAGAAGATAACTCACTATGATGGCTAAAACCGATACAATCACAAGCTTCTCTCCTTAATCGTCCGATGATTTGCGACGTGTAAAGATACGGATCGGCGTTCCTACGAAATCAAAAGCGGCACGGATTTTATTTTCCAAATAACGTTCATAGGAAAAGTGCATCATTTCCGGCTCATTTACAAATACGATAATCGTAGGTGGTTTCACCGCTACCTGGGTAACATAGTTAATCCGTAGACGCTTACCTTTATCTGTCGGTGGCGGATTGATTGCAATCGCATCCGAAATAACATCATTCAGCAAATGCGTAGGGATACGCAGGGAATGCTGCTCGGCTACCTGCTGCACCACAGGCAGAAGTTTGTGAATACGCTGTTTGGTCAGTGCCGACAGGAATACAACCGGCGCATATTGCATAAACAGGAAGTGATCACGGATGTTATTCTCAAAGTGCTGCATGGTTTTGTCATCTTTTTCGACAACATCCCATTTGTTGACTACAATAATACCTGCTTTACCCGCTTCATGAGCATAGCCGGCTACGTGTTTATCCTGGTCAATAATGCCTTCTTCACCGTTAATAACAAGCAATACCACGTCCGCACGTTCAATTGCTTTCATGGCACGCATAACGCTGTATTTCTCGGTATTTTCATAGACTTTACCACGTTTACGCATACCTGCAGTGTCAATCAATACGTAACGCTGTCCATCACGTTCAAACGGAGTATCGATAGCATCACGTGTTGTACCCGCTACATCGCTGACAATAACACGCTCTTCGCCAAGAATCGCATTAACCAGCGAGGATTTACCTACATTTGGACGGCCGATCAGAGCTACGCGAATAACATCTTCGCCATACTGATCGTCTTCCAGATCCGGCAGATTCTCGACGATCGCATCCATCAGATCTCCCATACCGCTACCATGGCTACCAGAGATACCAATCGGATCTCCAAAGCCAACATTGTAAAATTCATAAATATCGTCCATGCGATTCATGTTATCCACTTTGTTGACAGCTACGATAACCGGCTTGCGGGAGCGGTACAGAATCTGTGCCACTTCTTCATCAGACTGGGTCAGGCCACTTTTAACGTCACACATAAATACGATCACATCGGCTTCGGCGATAGCGAGCTCTGCCTGCATCCGGATCGATTTGAGCATCATATCTTCGCCATCCAATTCAATACCACCGGTATCAATAACACTAAAAGGCTTGCCATTCCACTCTGAAGTTCCATATATCCGGTCACGGGTTACACCCGGTCGGTCTTCTACAATTGCCAACCGGTCACCGATCATCCGGTTAAATACCGTTGACTTGCCCACATTTGGGCGTCCAACGATTGCTACTACGGGTCTTGCCATAGGTTTTTGCCTCCTGTTCTATCTTTCCGTTAATCATCATAGCAAAAAACGATTGCCTTGGCTAACATTATGACGAATTTAACGTTAATAAAAAGAAATAATCGGCGAACCCATTACGGATTCGCCGATTATCTGGTGCGCTTAGCCGATAAATCCTCCGCAATCATCTGGTGGACTGTACGGGTTAAGCCCTGGAATGTATATGCTGGTAAAGTGAATATTGCAGTGTGATTTCTTGCTTGCAAGCAATACCGTCTGTTCTAACTTTTAGCTATGAATTCTCTTACTTAGCAGCAGGAAACTTTCATTTTCTACTGCTTTAAGAGAGGAGTGGATTGAAGTTATTGTAGTTGGTATTGGTCATGCGTCTAAACGGCATTGAAACATTGCCGTTTAGGGAGCAAGGAAATCACTTGCTCTTAAATCGCTTGCTTCTAATCACTTAAATTTGCTTAATTTATCGCCGAAGAGGTCGCCCAGTGTTACGTTCATACCTTGATTGCTCAGGGAAACGTTAGGGTTGTTCAGCTCTTCCTGTTTTGGAGCACGGCTACCTTTGTTGCTGTTTTCTCTAGGCGCTTTTGGCTCATCTGCAGGAGCTTCTTCGGTTTCTTTGATGCTCAGGCTAACGCGTTTTTCGCTAGGATTTACATCCAGTACTTTTACGGAAACGGTTTGGCCTTCTTCCAGTACTTCTTGCGGAGTACCGATGTGTTTGTGGGAGATTTGGGAAATGTGTACCAAACCTTCTACACCTGGAGCGATTTCAACGAATGCGCCGAAGTTTACCAGACGTTTTACTTCGCCGGATACTACATCGCCAGTATGGAATTTGTCTGCTGCAGTCTCCCAAGGACCTGGTTGAGCTGCTTTGATACTGAGGCTGATTTTGCCTTTTTCAGGATCAACGCGCAGTACTTTTACTTTTACTTCGTCGCCTTCGGACAGTACGTCAGCTGGCTTGTCTACATGTGTCCAAGCGATCTCGGATACGTGTACCAGACCATCTACGCCGCCTACATCAACGAATGCACCGAATTGAGTCAGACGCTGTACAGTACCTGTCAGCTCCTGGCCTTCTTGCAGGCTTTCCATGATTTTGTGCTTGTTGGACTCATATTCTGCTTCCAGCACATCTTTTTGGGACAGGATTACTTTGTTATTTTCGCGGTCCAGTTCTTTTACTTTAACGCGAAGTGTACGACCTTTGTAATCGCTGAAATCTTCTACGAAATGACGCTCTACCATAGATGCAGGGATAAATCCGCGTGCGCCCACGTCAGCTACCAGTCCGCCTTTTACAACATCGGATACAGCAACTTCGAATACTTCACCGGACTCAAAACGCTGTTCCAGTGTTTCCCATGCGTTTTCACTGTCGATCGCACGCTTGGACAGAACGAGAGTTTCTTTCTCGTCATTGATGCTTACAACTTTGCATTCCACTTCCTGGCCCACTTCTACAGCTTCAGAAGCGCTGTCTACGTGTACTGAAGAAAGTTCACGGACTGGAATAACGCCGTCATATTTATATCCAATACTTACATAAGCTTGATTATCATCAATTTTGACGATTGTTCCTGTGACTGTGTCACCTTTGTTCAGGGAGACGAACTGATCAAGCGCCTCCTGGTTTGTAACTTCGGTAGTTTCTTGGTTATTATTTTCTTCCGACATGTCAATACCCTCCTCGATTCAAATCCCATTTATTTAAACTCGCATTAAAGCTGAGTTCAAAACACATTTATTGATTTTCACGGATAATTTTATGGATAGCTTCCATAATTTTCTCCGTTGCTTCCTCGGCCGTACCAATTGCATCCTTGCCTTTGTAAGCAGAAAGATCAACCGGTGGACCATACACAACCTTGGTTGTACGAAAAAGCTTGTAATTCCCGATAATTGCAGCCGGAATTACTGCAGCATCACTCCGTAATGCAAAAGTTGCAGCACCACGCTTGGCGACTGCCGCCTGAGAATTACGCGTACCTTCAGGGAAAATACCCATTATACCGCCTTCACGCAAAATGGTGAGTGCAGTACGAATCGATTCTTTGCTGATACCTCCCCGTTTAACCGGAAAAGCACCCAATCTTGCAATAATCGGTCCCAGTACAGGAGCATGAAACAGCTCTTCCTTGGCCATAAAACGAACCTGGCGCTTAATCAGGATACCTACCATTGGTGGATCAAGATTACTGATGTGGTTGGAACAGAGCAGTACGCCGCCTTCTTGCGGGATATGCTCCAATCCTTCCGCTTTGATACGGAACAGAATTCGGTAGAAAAAGCGTATAAGAGCGCGAATGAATCGATAGAACATCAATCAGACTCTCCCTGCCATTGTAGTATGGGCCAGCATCAGAATATGATCGGATACTTGTTCGATGGACATCGATGTTGTATCGAGTACCATAGCATCCTCTGCACATACCAGCGGGGAAAATTCACGCTGTTCATCCAGCTGATCCCGTTCTGCAATTTCGCGTTCAAGCTGCTCGAGGGTAATCCCCTCAGAAGCATCCATCTCTGCATATCTGCGTCTGGCGCGCTCCTGCACAGTTGCAGTCATAAAGATCTTCAACTCTGCATCAGGAAGCACATGAGTACCGATATCGCGTCCATCCATCACAACGCCTTTACGCAAAGCCATTTGCCGCTGTAAAGACGATAGCTTTACTCTCAGCCCCTCGATTTGCGCATATCGTGACACAATCCGGTTCACGGTCAGACTACGAATATCTGCAGTTACATCCGCTCCATTAGCCAGGACCTTCTGCCCCTGTTCATCAGGTATTAATTCAATCACCAGATTCTGTGCTTCTTGAAGCACTTTTTCGGCATTTTCAGGTTCAATATTTAATTGAAGCATATGCCATGTGACGGCGCGGTACATTGCTCCCGAATCGACATATACATAGCCGAGTCGCTTGGCGACCATACGGGCAATTGTACTTTTCCCTGCGCCGGCAGGTCCATCAATCGCAATGTTGATTTTCCCGTTATGTTCTAACTTTTGGCGTTCCAACCGGGAACTCCCCCTCAATCATCATACTCCAACTCAATAAAAAAGCAGGCATTGCCTGCGTCAAGCAAATTATAACACAGTCCCCTAGAACATGCAAAATCGCACAGTCACTTATAAACTTTACAAATCGAACGATTGTTTAAATCAATAACGAATTAATTTTCGCAGGATTGAATCCGTATAATTCGTTATATTCTGTCTAGTATTCCTTGTTTCTGACCTTGTCAGGCTGTTCCATGATTATCTGGCTCTTAAATTGGAAAATGTGGAAATAAACCATTTTTGATATGAACAAACAGCTAATATTTCAACCGATTGCTCGATTCGATATTATATCCAGGTCGTTTTTATAAGTTATTGCTAAGTTATTGCGCTTGTACTTGTAGAGGCTTAACACACCAAGCACTATTTTCATCCACAAAAAAACAAAGCCTGCATACCGGCTTTATTCTCCGGTTGCAGACTCATCATTTTATCCCGATATTACGTATTCATTTCTTCTTCCCTTTTGACAAAGCGGAAAGGAGAGCGATTATTAGCACGTGCAATCTTGATCATACCACCATACCACAGGAACAACATTAAAGGTACTATGTACCATAGCCAGTTCTGGGTAACCGTCTGCAAGATAAAGTCATATACACCATGCCAGAACAACGGCAGAATCAGTGCACATACCAGGAACCAGCGACGTTTACGCGAAGTAGTAGTAAATTTGGCTTTACCCACGTAATACCCCATAATGACTCCAAACAATGCATGTCCCGATACTGGCAGCAAACCACGTGCCAGTAGCGACATTACCGACATTGAATTATAAAGTGCATACAGCACATTCTCCAATGTAGCAAATCCGAGTGAAAGAGCTACCGCATAGACGATTCCATCGTAAGGTTCATCAAATTCAGTATGGTTGTACAGAATATGATAAATAATAAACCATTTGGCTCCTTCTTCCACACCTGCAGAGATCAGAAATGAGAAAACATACGGACTTTCTCCCAAGCCGAGCACCATGGCTCGCTGAATAATCATAATCGGAAATACAATGGCTATGCCCAGCAAGAAAAATTTGATCACCAGATGAAGCGGCTCGGTGTCATATTTATCCTTGAGATAGACATAGACAAGCAGTGCAATACCCGGAGCTATTGCGGCCATCAGAATTGAAAATAAAGACACCCAGATTCCCCCTCATTGATTGATAGCCTGACTACCGGTTGATGTGCCATTATTTGCAACATACGAAATAGGAACTCCTTCCGGCCGGTCGAACTATTCATCAAGTGAAGGAAATACCTGGATGCCTTGGTTTCATTCAATCATTGCGTTTGAAATGTTCGCAAATGACCTGAACTGCATTTTCCGGCATAACCACTTTGCCGTACTCTTCCAGCATAGCTTCGGTAACCGAAGTAGCATCTCCAAATTCAGCCAGTACAGCGATCAAAGCTGCATGCTTGGACATATCTACTTCAGCAGGATCAAGGGTGAATACCCACTGATCTTTGTAATGATACAGTCTTCCAGCTTCCGTTACATTCTGAGACAGAGTATGCGCTGCTTCGATCAATGTCTCGAAGTCCTTAAAGGAATAAGCGATAAAGTCAGTCTCTTCGAGCGTAACTTCCATCTCGTATATCTCATCAGCCAGATCATCTTCGTTCATGGTACCCAGATGCTGATCGTATTTACCGC
This sequence comes from Paenibacillus shenyangensis, assembly GCF_000346635.1. Taxonomy (NCBI): domain Bacteria; kingdom Bacillati; phylum Bacillota; class Bacilli; order Caryophanales; family Paenibacillaceae; genus Paenibacillus; species Paenibacillus shenyangensis. Next base: position 37,130 of record NZ_AOIG01000022.1, on the reverse strand, counting down.
GAGTTACTATCACTACCATACCTTGTGCAGGAAGCGCGAATACTTCAACTGCCAGAGGACCGGTAGCATCAAACCCAAGCTCCGTATAAGCCTGGTCCATCATTTCAGTGAACAGGTCATGGACTTTTGGAATCTCCTGCCACATATCTTCTTTTTGAATCCCGCGCTCAGTGAGATCGTCAAAAGTAAGGAAAATCCGTATTTTATCTGAGCTCAATCTTTCTATTTTCATGATAGGATCCCCCTTAAAAACATAGGTTGTGATCACGGCACAATGCGTGTCATCCATTCCCTATTCATATGGTGATAAATATAGCGATGCTATATTGTCTATGTTACCATTTATTATCCTTAAATGCACGTAATAAAACGCTTTAGACAGAATTATGATTGTAAGCGTTTTATTGTTATCTTATTGATTCATCGCGTCTATTTTTGGGTTATAACGCATTTGTATGCCTAAAAAAAGCATAGAAGATTTATACAAGTGTTGCTTTTTTATGCTTTTTAGGGATTTAATTTACATAGGGCTGCTGTTTATCCTAATTGTTGTGTAATTCTCTGCATGGGTATCATCAGCTGGACCAGAAACTACAGACAGAAAAGAGTGTGAAATGAATGTTCAAGAAAACCGCGGGATGGCTGCTTTTATCCGTGCTGATCCTATCTGCATGCAGCAATCAGACCACCGCTGGCAATACAGGTGCCACTCAGACGCCTGCTACACCAGCTGCAACCGAACAGAATACCGGAGCAACTGCCGCACCCCAGACCGGAAATGATACCACAGCATCATCAGGTACAACTTCTGCTGGCTCAACCGATACCAAGTCTGGAGAGAACAGTAGTACAACTGCTGAAGATTCCAAAGCCGAGGCACCTGCAAGCTATACATATCATATGAACAAAAATTATGATATCGTGCCAAACAAAGAATCCGACAAAACACCGAAAAAAGTCGTTTTGCTCACTTTTGACGATGGTCCAAAAGAAGCAAAAATGATCAACAGCATGATTGATACGCTCGACAAGCACAATGCCCGTGCTATTTTCTATGTAAATGGCAGTCGTGTCAAAAGACACCCCGAGCTGCTCAAGCTGATTCATGATCGTGGTGGCGTAATCGGTAATCATACGTATGATCATATCGTTCTGAAAAACGAATCTCCTGCCAAAGTTAAACAGCAGATTGAAGATACCCAGAAAATCATTAAGGAAACGATTAATGTCACTCCACGCTTCCTGCGGCCACCAAATGGAGCAGGCAACGATGCCGTACATGAAGTCGCTGCTAAAAACAATCTGATGTACATGAACTGGTCGGTAGGATCACTGGACTGGGTGAATCAGAATGATCCTCAGGCAGTTATTACCAATGTTATGGACCAGTTGCACTCCGGCAGCACGATTCTGATGCATGAACTGCCATGGACCGTCGAGGCACTGGATCAGTTGCTGACCAAGCTGGAAGCCAAAGGATATACATTTGTTGATCCGGATACGATTGAACCAGAAATGCGTTAATGTTTAATACCAAAACACGATCAAGGAATTCTGGCTCATACAATATCGCAAAACAGTAAATAAAAACGCAGATAGCGGAATCATCCGCTATCTGCGTTTTTTGCTTTTGATATTCAGGCCAGCCAGCTATTGTATCTGTGTATAGGTTGGATAAGCAGGTTATGACTGTCTCATGCTGGAAATAACTACATCATCAGGTTTTTGAATTTATCCCAGCTTAGCATAAAGCCCGAGAGCTTGAAGCCCCACCAGAGCAGCATACCGGTCAGTACGACGAACATAAAGATCAGATAGCCATAAAAGAACTTGGCCAACCGGATTTTGCGTGCCGGATAGATCGTGCTACGAGGCGCGTATTCCTTTTCGCCTTCTTCCTCTTCTTCGCCATCTACCTGTACATGGCCATCTGCTGCCAGAGCCGGACTTACCGATTGATAGGCAGCTTGCCGTACTGTTCGTGATGAACGCTTGCTGCGGCCCCCAGGAAGCTTAATTCGTCCACCGGTTAACAGCCCTTCATCCCGGTTACTGCCATAACGTTCTACTCTGCTTGTATCCTTGGTATTACCATAGCGTTCCAACCTGCTTAGACGTTCGCTCATTTTTCCCTCCGCAACGAAATAATCAGACCGGATATCAGGTCAATCATAAAATGACATAAAATGGGTGCCCATAATGTACCGGATTCAATATAAATATACCCAAGAGCATAGCTGCTGACAAACACCCAGCCTGTGGGAATCCAGTGACGAAGATACCGAAAATGAATCGCAGCGAAAATAATGCTGGTCCAGTAAGGTCCGAAAGCATGCTGAATCGCTCCGCGGAACAGTATTTCTTCGCAAATTCCTACAATCAGCGTGATAATGATAATATGCCAGATCGGCCGATTTTTGAAAATCATTTCGTTAATTCCACCGTCGTCCATACTACTCTCCGGCACTATACGCGAAATAAACAGATCCGCAAGCAGCATCGCTCCGGCGAGTCCCAGTCCCCACCATACAAAATGCAGACTGGCTGGCAGTTCCAGCAGTGCAAATGGATTACGTCCCTGCAGCCAGATCCAGATCATACCGACAAGCAGTGTGAGTCCCTGGGTCAAATACAGATTGGCAAGCAGCAGTTTGTCAGTCAGTTGTTCAGGCTGTACACGTTTTAATTTGAATGATCGAAACTTGCCTTTTTTCATAATCACAATCCTCTTAGTTAAGCATTGAGCCGGATGCCCACTTTCAATTGATAAAATTCATTATAACATGATATCCGACAAAGCAAATAATTTGCTCCTTCTAATCCTCCTATCCCGCACATTGATCATCATGATTCTCTTTGATTGCTAGTATGCCAAGGTATTTTTATGGTTTGCATTGCTTTTATGATCCCCATATTATTCTACTTTTTTTGAATACGATGCTGGATAAATATTGGTTTCAACCGAATCTGAAATTGTATATAATACGTATATTCAGACTGATTAGACCTTTAATATTCGTGTTTGATTCTAAAATACGTTATTGACATGGTATGTAACCCATGGTACATTATGAAAAAATTAAATTACATCAGCGTCTGTGAAGGAAAAAAATTGCACTCTGGTTTTCAGAGAGCCGGTGGTTGGTGCAAACCGGTAAACCGATTGTATATTTTGAGCGTTCCTGAGTCACTGTATTGAACATGGAGTAGGTACAGTCGGGTGATTCCGTTATGAATCCGGTCAATTGATTTGACCATAAGGCTGCTTCTTGTGAGAGAACAGCGAATTAGGGTGGTACCACGACAGCTCTCGTCCCTTAACTACGATCGTAGTATGCGGATGAGTGCTTTTTTTGTATCCTTTTTACTTTTGTGCGTTAGTGCGTTTATTCGGTAATCAAATGTGGTGGATATTAACATCTGCAGCTGTCTGTTAGCACTAGTGACGGAAGCAGGTGTTCATATAAATAAAATCTGCATAATCAACAAGAACGACTACAAACAAAGAATGACCAATTTGGAGGAGGAAAGAAATAATGTTTAAGGTACTGGTATCTGATCCAATTAGCGATCTGGGGATTCAACAACTGATGGATGCTTCAGACATCACGGTAGACAAAAAGACAGGACTCAGTGAAGACGAATTAACTGCCATTATCGGCGAATATGATGCACTGCTCGTACGCAGTCAGACCACAGTAACTGCCAAAATCATGGAAGCTGCAACAAATCTCAAAGTAGTCGGACGTGCTGGTGTGGGCGTCGACAATATTGATCTGGAAGCTGCTACCCAGCGCGGTATCATCGTTATTAACGCACCGGACGGAAATACTATTACAACCTGTGAGCATACTTTTGCCATGATGATGGCTCTGGCTCGTCATATTCCACAAGCCTATGCCAAAACTATTAACGGTACCTGGGACCGCAAATCTTTCCTCGGGGTCGAACTGCGTAACAAAACACTCGGCGTGCTCGGTATGGGACGTATCGGCAGCGAAGTTGCCAAACGTGCCAAAGCGTTCGGTATGGACATTCTGGGCTATGATCCGTTCCTGACCCAGGAGCGTGCCGACAAAATGGGGGTCAAACTCGCCAGCGTGGATGATATCCTCAAAAACGCAGACTTTATGACAGTGCATACTCCGCTTACACCGGAAACCAAACATATGATATCTACTCCACAGTTCCAGATCATGAAAAAAGGAATGCGAATCATCAACTGTGCACGCGGCGGAGTAGTGGATGAACTCGCGCTTGTAGCAGCGATTGATGAAGGCATTGTAGCCGGAGCAGCCTTTGACGTATTCGAAAGCGAGCCGCCACAGGCAGATCATCCTTTCCTCAACCATCCGAATATTATCGTCACCCCTCACCTTGGTGCATCCACTGTAGAAGCCCAGGAGAATGTAGCGATCGATGTATCCGAGCAGGTGCTGCATATTCTGCGGGATGAACCTTTCAAAAATGCGGTGAATATGCCTCCTGTTGCTGCAAGCGTCATGAACAAGCTGCAGCCGTACTTTGGATTGGGTGAGAAGTTGGGCAGCTTTGCCGCTCAAATCTCTGTACAGGCGATCCAAGAGATCCGTATCGACTATGCAGGCGACCTATCCGAAGTGGATACCCAGCCGCTGACCCGTTATATTCTGAAAGGCATTCTGTCCCGTCACCTCGGTTCGGAAGCCAATATTGTCAATTCGCTTCATCTGGCGAAAGTGCGTGATCTGAATGTGATCGTTACAAGTGCGCCTTCGACCAAAGGCTTCACCAATCTGATCACTGTCAGCCTTAAAGGGCAGGATGGCAGCGAACAACGCATATCCGGTACGCTGCTAAGCGGTTATGGCGAGCGTATCGTCCGGATCAATGATTATTCGGTAGACGTACTACCTGCCGGTCACCAGATTCTCGTATCGCACACAGATAAGCCAGGCATTATCGGTAATGTCGGCTCCCTGCTGGGTCAAAAAGATGTCAATATCGCCTCCATGCAAGTTGGACGGAAAATTGAAGGCGGTGAAGCCATCATGATCCTGACCGTGGACAAAGACGTGCCGAAGCAAGTACTGGTAGAACTGACCGACCTGCCAAACCTGAAGACTGCCCAGGAAGTTGTACTGGCTTAACCCAATAGTCCAAAAATATGGATTATCCCGAATTATAATAAATGTAGATATACCAAAAAGCTCCTGCACCGAATAATCGGCAGGAGCTTTTTGGTAATGAATTTTAGGAGACACACCGTTGAGCGCTATTTAATCCCGGACTTCACGATGTACAGGGAGCTTCAAAGTAAATACGGTACCTTTACCTACCTGGCTATCCGCAGCAATAGTACCCTGATGGGCTTCTATAATATTACGTACAATAGCCAGCCCAAGTCCGGTACCACCCGATTCTCCCCGTACTCTGGCTTTATCCGCTTTGTAAAAGCGTTCAAAAATAAATGGCAGATCTTCCATCGGAATCCCTGCACCTGTATCCTGAAACGACACTTTGATCTGATCTTCTTCCAGTACCGCTGTAACTGTGATCGTTCCTCCCGCCTGGGTATGACGGAAAGCATTATCCAGCAGATTGGTAAAGACCTGCTCCAGCCGATCGGTATCAGCTTCCAGCATGAGCGGTGCTTCAGTACGAATAAACTTCAGATCCAGTTCACGTTCCTTGGCACGCACAGAGAACTTCCGGTACACCCGATCCATCAATTCATTCAGATTCATCTGGCCGAAATTCATGTCTGTATGTCCTGCTTCCATCCGTGACAGATCCAGCAGATCCTGTACGAGCCGGCTCATCCGCAAAGACTCGTCATAAATGACCTGTACCAGTTCATTGCTTTCCTCGGGCGAGGATGCCATGCCATCCAGCAGTGCTTCACTATATCCCTGAATCATCTGCAGCGGTGTACGAATCTCATGCGAGACGTTGGCAACAAAGTCACGCCGCATTTTCTCTGCTTTCACTTCTTCAGTCACATCACGCAATACAGATACGGTACCGCGAACATCCTCTCCTGAATAAAGAGGGGTCATATTCACTGCCCATACCTGCTGTTTGACATGAATATTAGAGCTCTGATCCTGTCGTTCGCGAATAACCCGTTCGAACATCGGATAAAGAGGTTCCGGCACTTTGGAAGCTGCAGCGCCGCTGCCATCCTGCTGTCCCTCCCAGCCGGCCTTGTGCCAGCTATCCATAATCATTTCGCCGAGTGGATTATGAAGAATCATATTGCCCTGCTTGTCAAAAGTAATTACACCATCACCCATGCTTCGCAGTACGCTGGCCATCTGTTCCTTTTCCAGCTGCAGATTCTGGATATTTTTCTCCAGTTCTTCAGCCATATGGTTAAAGGCGCTTGCCAGCTGACCAATCTCGTCACCAGTACGCAGTGCCAGACGGGTATTATACTTTCCTTTGCGAATACCATCTGTCGCCTGAATCAGCTGCTGCATCGGCTGCGTAATCTTGGTCAGCAGAAACAGCGCAAAAAATGTAGTCAGCGCAAAACCGATAATCGATACATACGTAAACAGCCTTTTGATCGCATCTGAATTGGTAAAATTGGTATCAATATAAGGCAGTAAAAACAACCCCAGCGTCAGCAGCACACAAGCTACCAATCCGCTGATCGTCAGCCACAATTTACCGACAAGCGTTCTCCAGAAGTCCACTTATTTAGGCACCTCTAACTTGTAGCCTACCCCCCACACCGTCGTGATCATCGCGGCAGAATCAGGAGAGACCTTATTCAGTTTTTCACGCAAGCGCTTTACATGGGTATCGACCGTACGCAGGTCGCCGAAAAACTCATAATTCCATACATCCTTAAGCAGCTCTTCCCGTGAAAACACCTTGTCCGGAGACGTAGCAAGGAAGTGCAGCAGCTCATATTCTTTTGGTGTCAGACTGATCTCATGACCGCTGGCTGTTACCCGGTGGGCATCATGCTCAATAATCAGGTTCGGGAAAACAATATTGTTGCTCGAATTGTTCTCCTGGGACAGATAGGCTGTTGCCGATGAACGGCGCATGATTGCCTTGACCCGGTAGATAACTTCGCGTGGACTGAACGGCTTGACTACATAGTCATCCGCTCCTACTTCAAAGCCCTGTACACGGTTTACTTCTTCGCCTTTGGCTGTCAGCATCAATACTGGTGTAGACTTGGATTGACGCAGACGGTTACAGACTTCAATTCCGTCGATTCCCGGCAGCATCAGATCCAGCATGATTAGACCATAGTCATCTGCCAGAGCTTTCCGCAGCGCGGTTTCTCCATCTTCGGCTTCTTCGATTTCATAACCTTCTTTTTCCAGATACATGCGCAGCAGACGGCGAATACGTTCTTCGTCATCGACTACGAGAATGCGGTTCAATTGTTCACTCATTTTCTAAAGCCCCCCAGCTGTGCGACGGAATATCGGAATTAACGATTTCTGTAGTATTGTGGTGCTACTTATTTGGAGCCTTTTTGCAGGGCATCGAGCTCCTGTTTGCTGAGCGGACGATGCAGACCGCGCTTAAGATTGCCAATCAGCAGTTCGCCAAAAGCGATCCTTTTCAGACGGATAACTTTATGCGAGAGCGCATCAAACATACGACGGATCTGGCGGTTCTTGCCTTCGTAGATCGTGACACGAATCGTCGCCTGTTTTTTGTCTGTATCGATATCGTAATATTCAGCCTCTGCAGGCTGGGTCATACCATCTTCCAATTGGATACCACGACGGAATTTCTCCAGGGAATCGCCATGCGGTACCCCTTCTACCGTAACCAGATAGGTTTTGGGTACATGATGCTTGGGATGGGTCAATCTGTTGGCCAGTTCGCCATCATTGGTCAGTATCAGTAATCCTTCGGAGTCATAATCCAGACGTCCAACCGGGAATACACGCTCATTAACGCCTTTAAGATAGTCCTGCACCGTTTTCCGTCCTTCCGGATCGGTTACACTCGTGATGACTCCTTTTGGCTTATTAAACATATAGTATACTTTTTTCTCAGCTGCGATGGATCTTCCATTTACTGTGATTTCATCGACAGTCGGATCAGCTTTGGTTCCCAACTCAGTGACTACCTCACCATTGACGGTTACTTTTCCCGCCAGAATCAGTTCTTCACTTTTACGGCGTGAAGCTACACCCGCTTGAGCCAATATTTTCTGCAATCGTTCCATAATAGTCATTTCACCTCATGTTAATGATACTCATATGCGAACAAAATCACAAGATAAAGCATAAACTTCACACGCTACTTTCCTATAATCTACAAGAATTCAATGCTTCAACAAGATGCAGCTGCCTTTTATAATACGTGCATTATCCAGATATCTGGCAACTGACCGAGCAATATGTATAATAAAGGAAGAAAAAAGATTGAATGACTACATTATTCTGTATACGTGTGACCCTGCTGCTATTTCATCGCATTATAATTTGGAGGGATATTTGTTGATTCGGAAAATGACGCATGCCAATATCGGCGACTACAATCAGGCTAATGAGGAATTCATGGTCATCGGCCGGATTGTGCCGAGATACGAAAATGACTGCTGGAGCTATACAGAGGAGCTATATAGCGAGCCTTATTCAAAGCAATACGAAGATGAAGATATCCATACTTCGTATATTGATAATGAACGAAAGGTAGTTTTCTTCTATTATGTCGATAATCGCTGCGTGGGACAGATCAGGATGAGTGCTTCCTGGAACGGCTATGCCTTTATCGAAGATTTGGGTATTTGCCGAGATTATCGTCGGCAAGGAATTGGAAAGAGGCTGCTAGAGCATGCTATAAAATGGGCCGAGCAGCACAGATTGATCGGACTCGCACTAGAGACGCAGGATGTCAATGTATTGGCATGCCGATTTTATGCCAGAAATGGCTTTGTGATCGGTGGAGTCGATACTATGCTGTACTCCAAATTCTCTACGGCTCATGAGAAAGCGATTTTCTGGTATTATATGTTGTAACTATGCTCAAGCACTTATAGTAAGATAGACAGGACGAGCCAAAGGTTGCTCTAGTGAACATACATAATTAACACACTATCCATTCAAATAAAAACCCCCAACTGCTTCTTTGACAGCATGGGGATTTTTACTGTTTAGCTATATGATTACTGCCATAATATACAGATTGTTACTGACCCAAACTCATATTATCTGTGATCAGCTAAACAAACATTTTTATTTCAGACTGTTATTAGATGATCTATTCGCAAAATAACCCTTTTTACTTGATATAATCCGCCATCGATGTTACCTGGAGTCCTTCAGCACGGGATGGAATCATGGCTGCAGCAGCCAAACCATGCTGTGGCTGTGACGGATGTTCATTCACTACTTCACTCAGCTGGCAGAAATGAACGCGATACGTCTGTCCAGGCAGCAGGTCAAAGAAATTATCACTGAACTCTCCTGCATGATCTGCAGACAGCCATACCTGACGAGCAAGCTTGTCTGTTGTCAGTTCAATGACAGCTACACCATTTTCTTCTTTTTGTGTAACTGTAATATTTGGCTGGCTCAGTGGAATATCCTTGTAAGATACAAAGTAGCTCAGCTGGGAATCAATAATAATGCCATCCTGCTCCAGTTCAACCAGCAACACTGCCTGATGCGGGTCTACACCATCCAGCAGATGATCTTTGGACAGGGACATCAGTTTCAGACATTCATTGCCTGCCAAACTAAAGGATTGCGGGATTTCCTTATACAATCCACCATCGGTGCCAAGTACTTTGACCCGGATTGTCAGTGCAGCCGGCGCCAGTACATCGGAAATGGCATAAATATCAAACTGCTCTTTATTCGAGCTATCGACAGATACCGCAATATCACGGAAGCTGCGTTTGGCATAATAATGCAGTGCTTTCCAGCGGCCAAAATAATCCATGCCTGCCCATGAAGCCACTGGCCAGCAGTCATTCATCTGCCAGTACAGTGTACCCATACAGTACGGCTTGTTACGACGATGTGCTTCAATCGCCATTTGCATGGCTTCTGCCTGCAGTACCTGACTCATATACAGGAAGGATGGAAAGTCCTTGGGCTCCGGCAGGTATTTATCCATATATTCCTTAATCAGGCGGTTACCCGATCCATTTTTCTGATGGCGAAGCATCACTTCGGACTCCAATTCCATATCTGCTTCTTCGGCATACGTGCGTACCGAGCGATATTCCGGGAAAGACTGGAATCCGTACTCACTCATAAAGCGACCTACGTACTCATTATATCGCTCAAACGGCTCACTGCCATGCCATACACCCCAGTAGTGAATATCTCCACTGTCGGTTAAGCCCTGTGTATGCTGCTCCACCGTATCGGTCATATCGACCATCGGAGAAGACGCCCAGTAGTCGATACCCGGTGATTCGCTGGCTACGACATCAGGCAGCAATTCATGAAATACCGCTTTGTAATCATTCCAGATTTGCTCGCGCTGCTCTTCGGTATAATTCTTTTTCCAGCCCCAGCCGCCGTCTTCGATATAATGCGCCCAAGCGGAATCCATCTCGTTATTGCCGCACCACAGAACAACAGATGGATGGTTGCGCAGACGGCGTACATTCTCCTCGGCTTCGGCCTGTACGCTGTCCAGGAACTCTTCATCCCCCGGATACATGCTGCAGGCAAACATAAAGTCTTGCCACACCATAATGCCGTATTCGTCACACAGTTCATAAAATTCATTATTTTCGTAAATACCGCCGCCCCACACACGCAGCATATTCATGTTGGCTTCGGCAGCCGATACGATTTCGTGCCGATATCTCTCATATGTCACTCTTGGCAGGAAGCTGTCATTCGGAATATGATTGGCTCCCTTGGCGAATACAGGCACACCATTCAGCTCAAAATAGAACGATGTTCCCGGATAATCACCCTGCTTTTCCCGGACCAGACGTACGGAACGGATTCCCGTGCGCACACTCTGCTCTGCGAACTGCTTCTGCTGGTCGGCTACTTCTGTCACCGCTATTGTAAACGTATACAAATGTGCTTCGCCAAGTCCTCTGGACCACCATAATTTGGGGTTTTCCAGTGTCAACGGAATCTCGATAATATCGGTACCTTCCTGCAGAGTTACCTGCTGCTCCCAGTTCTGATCTTCGGTTCGGATATGCACATTGCCTTTGCGTTCCTGCTCCGAATAAATCTGAATTACGGCTGTCAGTTCGGCAGAGTCGGCAGTTACATGATTTTGACGAATATATACATCTTCAATCCGCACTTCCGACCAGGCGACCAGTTCGGCTTCACGCCAGATACCACTGGTTACAAAACGAGGACCCCAGTCCCAGCCATAATGATACGGAGCTTTGCGGGCAAAAATACTGACGCGCTGCTCTCCCAGCTCACCCACATCGGACTGGTCATTACTGGCAGGCAGTGCATAGCCCAGCGCTTCCAGTTTCGGCAGCTCTTCCTGAATCGGAGAGCGGAAATAAATACGTATTGTGTTCTCGCCTGCTTTGGCATAGCCTTTGACATCGGCTCTCCAGGTACGGAACATATTATCGGCGGAAAGTACCAGTTGATCATTCATATAGACATCCGCATACGTATCCAGTCCGTGAAATACCAGATCTACATGTGAATGCTGCAGAACGGCCTCATCCACCTGAATGGTTGTTATGTATTCCCAATCCTTTTTGTCGATCCACTGTACGTCTTTTTCATTCGTACCATAGAATGGATCAGGAATTTTGTTATGTGCCAGCAGATCGGTGTGCACCGTCCCCGGTACCTGGGCAGACAGCCACTCATTCTCATCAGCTGCTTTGAACTGCCAGTCTTGCAAGGTGAGACGGTAAGGCGTGATTTGCAGATTGCTCATCATTCAATTCATCCTTTCGGTATTGGGTTATGCCTACACCTTACTATGACTAGAACCAATAATCAAATTAAATTGATACTGTCGTTGATAGCAGAAGAACCGGTCTTATTCGTGGAATATGGATTCTGAAAAATACAAAAGCAGATCCGCCAATATGAATGCTGGCAGATCTGCTTTTGTCGTTACACGTATTCTTCAGGCTTTGGAATCTTCATCATTATGAGGCAGTGCCGATTCGGCTTCTGCTTCAGATAGTGCCTCTTCAGCCGCTTCGATCAATTCCTCACCCAGCTCTTCAAGTGCCGGAATATCTTCATTATACGTCTGTTCTTCCAGACGATTGAACAGCAGCTGGGTCTCCTCTTCCAGATCACCCTCATCCTCGAACAGGGCAGCATCCGGCAGTTCTCTAAGTCCGCTCAGACCGAAATAATCGAGAAAGGCTTTGGTTGTTCCATACAGTATGGGACGTCCGATCGCTTCTGCGCGACCTACTTCCTGAATCAGATCTTTGTTGACCAGTGTATAAATAGGTCGCTCCGATTTGACTCCACGAATCTCTTCAATCTCCACCCGTGTGATCGGCTGTCGATAGGCAACAATCGACAGCGTCTCCAGCGCAGCCTGAGATAGCGAAGAACGATTGGGTGATTCCGCCAGCTTTTCATAATAAGAAGCATGGGCCGGCAGGGTAGACAGCTGATAGCTGCCGGCAATATGAATAATCTGAATACCACGGCGGGCTTTTTTGAGATCCGCCTGCAGCTCATCAATTGCGATCTGTACCGTCTGTACCGTCTGATCGGTCACATCGGCGATCTGTTTGACATTCAGTCCCTCTTCACCCGAGAGAAACAGCATGCCTTCAATAACTGCTTTCAACTTCTGGGACTTCATTAATGCTTATTTCTCCTCTCCACTCCATCACAATGTCATCAAAGAGCTGGCTCTGATAACAGGCAATCTGCTTCATTTTCATCATTTCCAGTATAGCCAAAAAGGTCACAACAATCTCATGGCGATACATTTCCTGATCCAGCAGTTTGGAGAATAACAGGTTCTCTCCTTTTTCCAGCGCCAAAAAGCGGTTGGCTACCTGACGAATCCGATCTTTGACCGAAATCTCGTCTCGCTGGATACGGGTAATCTGTGTTCTCCGGCTCGCTCTGCGGAGTGCCTTGCGGAATGCTTCCACCAGGTCCATCGTATGCAGGCCTTCCACCGGATTGTAATTGACTTTGGCGGTAAACGGTTTGAGGTCTTCGGGTTCCTTGGTGAAAATCAGGCTCCGCTCTTCCTCCCGCTCGCGCAGATGTCCGGCAATTCCCTTGTACTTGCGGTACTCGACGAGCTTGCGTACCAGCTCTGCACGAGGGTCCAGATCTTCTTCCTCATAATAATCAAAATCATCCATCTCCATAACTGGCGGTCTTGGCAGCAGCAGCTTGCTTTTGATCGACAGCAGCGTTGCTGCCATCACGAGGAACTCGCTCGTCACTTCAAGCTCAAGCTCCTTCATACTATGAAGATACTCCAGATACTGTTCCGTGATTTCACTGATCGGAATGTTCTGGATGTCAATTTCCGATTCGTCAATTAGATGAAGCAGCAAATCGAGCGGCCCTTCAAACGTTTCCAGTTTGTACAGTACAGTCACAGGCACACTCCTTTAATGGGATTCATTCGTTACACTCCTGCCGAAATGCATATTTCCTCCAGGGTCAGAGCGCATGGGCAGCAGCATCGACAAGCTTAACATACAAACCTTATTTTATCCTTAATGTATGGCTATGACTATACATATTCAGCAAAAAAGAGGCCTAATCCTTTTCAGGATAGCCTCTTTTCGGGAAATTCGCTACTATTCAGTAATTATTTGAGCTGTTTGGACAGATTCGCCATCTCAATCGCCGCATTGGCGGAATCCCAGCCTTTGTTGCCCGCTTTGGTACCAGCACGCTCGATGGCCTGCTCGATATTCTCCGTCGTTACTACACCAAAGATAACCGGTACGCCAGTTTTCAGATTGATCGCGGATACGCCTTTGGCTACTTCGTTGCAGACGTAGTCGTAATGGGACGTTGAACCGCGGATAACGGTACCAAGAGTGATAACGGCGTCATACTTGCCGGATTCAGCCATTTTCTGAGCAATCAACGGGATCTCAAAAGCACCGGGTACCCAGGCAACATCCACATTATCCTGCGGTGTGCCGTGACGCTGCAGTGCATCCAGTGCGCCGCTTAGCAGCTTGCTAGTAATGAACTCGTTGAAACGGGCAACGACGATACCGAATTTTAGATCCTGCGATACTAAATGTCCTTCAAAAATGTTAGCCATGGTTAAATTCCTCATTTCGATTGGGGTTAGTGGGAGAACAGTCTGTGCTCTGTGATGGGTCCGCTCGGGGAAAGGATGATCCACCGGCCTCCGGTTAAGAATGGATATCTGGAAAGACTGCTCTCGCAGTCGATATCCATTCTTAAATGTCGGCCTTGTGGATCATTCCTTTCCCCTCGCTCCGTGCATCTGGATCAACTGCCTGACTCCCGAAAAAAGATGGTGCGGCAGGTAGGGTGGCAAGGGCGCTGCGCTGCTTGCCGGGTTTGCTGGTATGGTGGGTAAGGATTAGTTGATTTTGCTGATGGTGGTGCAATTTTAATAGAGTGATAGGTGTTTAGGGATTGTATAAAGTTATTTAATGGGTTTTTGAATGCTAGCGATTGATCCTGGTTTGATTTAACAGAACGGCACTGTTGGTTATGCTGGGTTGTTTGGGGTGGAGCTGGTGTTTTTTTGTAAATAGGTGATCAGGGCCTGGATGCTGATGAGTTTTAGGTTGTGTTTGGTAGCTATGCTGCGTAGCTGATCCAGGCGTGCCATGGTGCCGTCTTCGTTCATGATTTCGCAGATTACTCCTGCAGGAGATGCTCCGCAGAGACGGGCGAGATCGATAGCAGCCTCGGTATGGCCAGGTCTTGACAGGACACCGCCGGTATTGGCGATTAGCGGGAACATATGACCCGGACGACGGAAATGCTCGGGGCCTGCAGCCGGATCGGTAATAGCCTGAGCAGTCATGGAGCGTTCGTGGGCTGAGATACCTGTCGATGTGCTCACATGGTCGACCGATACGGTAAAGGCTGTACCGTGGTAATCCGTATTCTGGGCAACCATTGGCTGCAGCTGCAATTCCTCGGCGCGCTCTGCGGTGATCGGCAGGCATACCAGCCCCCTGCCTTCGGTCACCATAAAGTTAATTACCTGCGGAGAAGCATGATCGGCCAGTGCGATAAAGTCACCTTCATTTTCCCGATCTTCATCATCGACGACAATGACGACCTTGCCCTGCTGCAAATCCTGGAGCGCTTCTTCAATCCGATCCAATCCGGAAAGTTCATTATCCATGATGTCGACCTCCTTCATGTATATACATATAATTCGAAAGCAAGAAATAACGGCAGACTACATATAACCGTTTTCCTGCAAAAAATTCGCTGTCAGTGCTGATTTGGGACTCTGCTGCGCATCATTCGGTGAAGAGGAACGATACTGCAGCATATGCTCCACATATTTCCCCAGTACATCGCATTCCAGGTTTACCGTGTCTCCCGGCTTGCGATGGGCAAGCACGGTTTCTTTGAGGGTATGCGGAATAATCGAGATCGTGAACATATCATTCATGACTGCGACGACAGTCAGACTGATTCCATCCACGGCGACAGAACCTTTGGGAATAATATAACGAAACAGGGAATTATCCTGCGGCTTGATCTGAAATACAACAGCATTCTGGTTGTGTTCCACATGTTCGACAACAGCTATACCATCGACATGCCCCTGGACGATATGGCCGCCAAATCTTCCATTCGCTGCCATAGCCCGCTCCAGATTAATCGGGCTGCCGGAACGCAGATCCTTGAGACTGGACAAACGATGCGTCTCCGGCATGACATCAACGGTAAACAGAGAACCTGCTATCGAAGTAACCGTCAGGCAGACTCCATTACATGAGACACTGTCGCCGATTGCCAGACCAGGCATGATACGTGAAGCGGTAATGCCGAGTACCATCGTCTCTCCCCGGCGCTCGCTACGTTTAAGAGTACCTATTTCTTCAATTAATCCGGTAAACATCGGTATCCTCCTTTACTTCACACTGCCTTCTTATCAGTACATAGGGATGTACAGTAAACGTCCATGATAAATACATATAAATGGATATGAATACTTGGAATTATATGTGCAACAGAAGTGCAGCCAGCAGGCTGCATCTATTGCGATTCCGATCATTTACAGATGATGATAACGAGTACGTCCGCTGATACAGACATTGTCATCCAGCGTCTCCACTTCTACCTGCTCCAGGGTTACCGCCTGATTCATTTTCTCGAATCCATCAAAAGTAAACGTCGACATACTGCCACCGATCAGCTTTGGTGCGAAAAACAAAGTGACCCGATCCACCAGACCGGCTTCCAGCATAGAGCCATTGAGTCGTCCGCCACCTTCCAACAGAATAGAAGAAATCTCCTGCTCTCCCAGCATCCGCATGGCCAGCGTCAGGTCTACTTGGGGACCCTCGCCACAGCGGAGAATTCGTATACCTCTATTCTCCAGCTGACTTATTCGAACCGGATCTGCTTGTGTAGTCGTCACTATTATCGTATCCGCCTGATCGGTATTCAGCAGCCGGGCCTGATCGGGAATACGGAGATGTGAATCGATTACGATCCGTACCGGATTAATGCCGGGTGTCGCTGTACGGGTAGTTAACTCCGGATCATCCGCGAGTACAGTACCAATGCCGACCATTATGCCTTGATGACGATGGCGCATACCATGTACACGTTCACGGGCATCACTATTCGAGATCCATTTGCTATCTCCTGTCCGGGAAGCAAGACGTCCATCGAGCGTACTGGCTGTCTTTAGCGTAACGAATGGCAGACCGGTCGTAATATATTTGTTAAAAGTCTCGTTCAGACGTTCGGAACGGTCAGCCAATACACCAGTTACGACTTCGATACCGTGGCTGCGCAAACGCTCGATACCGGAACCGGCTACCTGCGGATTGGGATCTACCGCTGCTACTACGACACGCCGGACCTTCTCTTTGATCAGACGATCGCTGCATGGAGGTGTCTTGCCATAATGACTGCACGGCTCAAGTGTCACATAGGCTGTAGCTCCTTCCGCTTCTGCACCTGCCATATTGAGAGCATGTACTTCAGCATGTCCGGTGCCTCGTCTCAGATGGGCTCCCATTCCGACAATACGGCCATCTTTGACGACGACGCAGCCAACCACCGGATTGATATCCGTTTGTCCCTGGGCTTTTTCTGCCATATCCAGTGCAAGGGACATATAAAACTCATCATTTAATATATTCATTTTCGAAGCTCCTTTGGGTGAGTAGATCATTCTGCTGGATCGATTTCGTATATATCCATGACTTGCTGCCAAATCGGTATCATACCACTAGAGTAGAGGGTACCTGTACATTTTGCAGATCCTGTATATACGGTTACTATTCATAACATAGTAACAAAATTATAAAAAACAGACAATCTCACCTTATGCAGCTACTAAAAAGCCCCGCAAACCGGCAAAATGCCAGATTTACGGGGCGATGTGTAAGACAGGAATATAAGAGTTATTCACTCACAGTACAGATATGCTGATTGTACGCAGTCCATGGCAAAAATACAGGTAAAAGCTTTCCATTGTCATTCAACTGACAAACGGATACAGCAAATACATATGGACTGAATTTATGGTTCCAGCACATTTCATGTACAGCGAATAAGGTTCTGCCATAGCAGCAGTTGCACGGCTAATCCAGCAGATGTTCTACCTTGCAATCTCTTACGACCAAGTCGAAAAATGACATTGCAAATAAAACCATTACCTTATGCATAATGAATAACAAATGAAGTACTACCGTTCTATACGGAGGTACTCTCTTTCCTCTCCCATCCAGACTATACTGTCGGCTCCGGATTCTCACCAGATCCACCGTATCCGGCCATCAGGCACAGATTACGGGTCACGGACTGAGAGACTGATCAAGGAAACACAAGTGTGCCTCTGATCGTCTCAACACCGCCGGTGGGGAATTTCACCCCGCCCCGAGGATAAATATATTATTGAGTTTGTAATTGACTCGCGCTGCCACTTTGCAGTGCGATGGTGAAATCATATCATCTGTGCAGGCAAAAATCAAGATATCTTGTATTTAAGATTTATATAAGTGGTTGGAATCTGCTGCTATCTGCCACAATTTATCAATTACAATTCGTTAATTAATTTTGAAATCCCACCATTCCATTTACAACGGTCATACGTACCTGCGTCTGAAGCAGTGTATCGGCATTTTCGTAGAGATCACGATCCAATACGGTAAAGTCGGCTGCTTTGCCTACCGCTATAGAACCGCGATAATCCTGTTCGGCTACTGCAGCTGCACTGCCAGTCGTAAACAGTTGCACCGCTTCATGAATACTGAGTCGTTCTTCCGGTAGATATCCTTCTGCCGGTTCTGCCATATCGGGTCTGCGCCGAGTCACAGCTGCATGCAGACCAAGCAGTGGATTCAGCGGCTCGATCGGCGCATCGCTGCCACCGGCACATACCACACCTGCATCGAGCATTTTTTTCCAGGCATAGAGATATTGTGTGCGCTCGGGTCCTACCCGATCCATTACCCATGGGAAGTCACTCGCTACAAATCGCGGCTGAATATCGGCGATCATCTGCAGCCGGGTCATCCGCTCAAGCAATGAAGCATCCAATACCTGTGCATGAATAAATCGATCCGGCAAATGACTGATTCCCTGCAGCGGATAAGCTTCCATCGCCGACAACGTCATATCGGCAGCTCCGTCGCCAATGGCATGCACGGCAATCGGGAAGCCGAGACTGCGGGCACGTGCAGTAATTTCATTCAAGCGCTCCTGCGGATGGATCGCCATCCCTTTGGTAGCAGGCGCATCACTATAAGGCTGCTGAAGCAGCGCTGTTCTACCTCCTATCGCACCATCGGAGAAAATCTTGGCTGCGCCAATGCGCATCCATTCGTCTCCGTCTCCGGTACGCACACCGAGCGCTTCGGCTTCATCCAGATGTGTATAGTAAATAAGCTGGTGGCTGCGGAAATTCAATCCTTCTTCCCGCAGCTCACGGTAGATCCGGCGCATGGTCTCTATACTGCCGAGAAAGCGCAGATCTTCCGTATGCGCTCCGGTCAATCCCAGACGAAGTCCATCTTCACAGGCACGCCGGATCGCATCTTTGCGGGTTGAATAATCGGGTTCCGGCTGTACCGCTGCAAACGCCATATTGGCTTCCTCATACACCCAGCCATTCAATTCTCCCGCTTCATCCCGTCCATAAGCACCGGACTGGGGATCCGGAGTAGCTGCTGTTACACCTGCACGGCGAAAAGCTTCACTATTAGCCAGATAGGCATGGAAGCAGGTACGAGTCAGATAGATTGGATGATCGGTTGTGATCTCATCCAGCTCCCGGCGAAGCGGCGGAACCGCCGGAGTAAATGCATTTTCGTTCCAGTTCAGACCCAGAATCCATTCTCCGGCTGGGGTGATATTAACCCGTTCGCGGATTAGGTGCAGCATCTCTTCCCTCGAGCGTACATCCGAAAAGTCCAGCATGGACAGCTTCATTCCGTGCATGGACAGATGCATATGGGAATCGACCAGTCCGGGAAGTACCCAATTCCCCTGCCAATCCACGGTAGTATAGTCCTTGCCTGTCAGCTGCAGCCTTAATTCATCAGTGCTGCCTATCGTCCGAATATAGCCGTTCTCGCTATAGATCGCATCTGCTCCCACTGGTAGTCCGGTGAGTTGGTTAAATCGTCCATTGATAAATAGAGTTCCCGGCATGTTTACTCTCCCTTTGGTTACGGCTCTAGATCCGTATGTAGTATGATGTACTGTCATTTTAGCATAATCCAAGTTTTACAAACCAGTTGATCTGCTTTGACATAGCGTGCATATTGACCCGGTAGACTACATGAGGGAATCAGGACGGCATAAGGGTATCGCAGCCAATTGATCAACGGATCACACTGCTTGCCTGTAAACAAGCAGCACATAGACGAAATCACTATTGGCAGTACATGTACGCCACTAAATGTATACACCACAAAGGGGATACGGAGAAGATGAAATGGAACCAATTACATAAGAAACCAAATAAGCAGCTGGCTATATGGACGACGGCAGCCCTATTAACAGGTAGTCTCTGGATAGGCGGAACAACAGCATCGGCAAAAGAGGAGCTGGTTCCACTGCGCACAGCTGTACAGAACATGCAGGGCAAGATCAGCTGGAATGCAAAAGCGCAAAAAGCTTCGGTCAGCGTCGCCGGTGTTACTTTCTCCCTTCGCTCAGGCAGTACAACCGGGATGCTCGCAGGCAGTCCGGTGAAGCTGGATACCGCGCCTGTATTCGAAAAAGGGACGCTGCACGTATCCGAGAAAACGATGTCTCTCCTGCAGCAAGCAGTACTCCAAAAACAAAATAAAAGTGGCTATAGGCTTGCCAGCTCTTTCCAGATGCCTTCAGGCAAAGCAGAGATTGCTTCTTCCACACCCGATGGCAAGCGTCTTGTCGTAACCGAAGCGGATAAAGGCAGTATTACTATCCTGAATATCGCCAATATCAACAAAGTCCGTGCAGTTAAAACCGTGAGCTTCACCTCTCTTTCACCTGAAGCAGAAGTGACCAGTGTAGCTGTTATGCCTGATGGACAATATGCACTGGCCGTTATCCGCACAGGTGATAATAAAAACGAGGCTAATCCAGGCATTCTTGCCGTTGTGGATATGAATACGTACAAGATTGCCAAAACGTATCCACTCGGTATTGGACCGGATTCGATCGCTATTTCCAAAGACGGTACTTATGCAGTAATTGCTATTGAAGATGAGGAGCTTGATCCTGCAACCGAAGAATTCGATTATCCCAAAGCCAAGCGTCCCGGCAGCATTACCGTGGTACAATTTACGGATGCCAACCCGCTGGAAGGTGCGATTACTGATCTGCCGGTGGATCTGAGCACTGTACCCGGAGCTGTATACCCTCATGAACCGCAGCCCGAATACGTGGCGATCAATAATACAGGCACGATGGCAGCTGTTACTTTGCAAGAAAATAATGTAATTGCTCTGGTTGACCTGGATAGCAAGCAGATCACGCGTATGTTTGCTCTGGGAACGACCCGGCATGCAGCGGATCTGAAGGAAGATGGCAAAGTATCTTTTACAAGCACCATGACCGGACGTTATGAACCGGATGGGATTGTATTCTCTCCGGATGGACAGTATCTGTTCACGGCCAACGAAGGAGATCTCGGCAAAAATGAATTCAAGGATGGCGTTAAAGCAGGAGGTCGTAATATTGCAGTATGGGATCTGCAGGGCAAACGGGTCTACGACAGCGGCAATCTAATTGACCATGCTACCGCTGAAGCCGGTCTGTACCCGGATGATCGCAGTCCGAATAAAGGCAGCGAAGTAGAGAATCTGACAACTTCAACGGTTAACGGCAAGCCCGTACTGGCAGTCGCTTCAGAACGTGCAGATGCGATCCTGTTCTTCGATATTAGCGATCCGGTCAAGCCGGTATACCAGGGACTGATTCCAACAGCCGGTGAGTCACCGGAAGGAATTCACCGGGTAAACGGACGCAACCTGTTTGTCAGTGCAGATGAGAGTACAGGTACGATCAGCTTGTATGCACCGAAATGACCGTGACTCAGCTCATCCATTTTTTTATATGAATATGAGATGGTATGTACAGATATAACATCAGGAAGAGAAGCAATATAAATGGCAGATATAAATAGTCGAAGAGCTGTTTCTGACCGAACCTGGTATTCATTAAATGTATTACAAAATACACGCCAAGCCGCACTTCTACGCTGAAGTCCGGCTTGGTGTGTATCTTTTCATTGTTCACTTAACAAGTTTTGTTATTGCAGTAGGCATAGCATCTTACACATCATAATTGACCAGATAATGCTGAAGCTCTGTATTGTAAAAGCCTTTGCTGTATTCGATCAGATTGCCGTCGGTATCATAGGAATACCGCAGCCGCTGCAGCAGAGCTGTGTTCTCTTCCACACGCAGCAGTGACTCGGTTGCAAAATTTGCCGTACCTACTGTAAAGCTGTCTTTGAAGTTATGCAGCTCAATTCCATAATCCTCGATCAGATCATACATTGATTGCAGCTCCAGCCCTTTCAATTCCAGTGAGACAGGGAATACCGGCGCCAGATAATTCACATAATGAATATAAGGCTGCTCATCCAGCCAGTACAGCCGCTCTACTTTGAGACAACGCGGTCCGAACAGACGATAGATCTCGCTATCCGGTTCATTGTTGATCCAGACCGAATGCAGCAACTGCTTGCGAATCTGGTGACCTTCTTCTACCAGCAGTTCGGTAAAGCGTTTGCCTTTGGATAATCGGGAAAGGGATGTATTGCGGATAACAGTCGTTCCGACGCCGCTTCGCTTTTCCACGTACCCTTCCTGAGCCAGCTCCTGAACTGCATTGCGTACAGTCATTTTACTAACGCCAAATTCGCTCTCCAATTGCGGCTCGGAAGGAATCGTCGTGCCCATTGGATAGACGCCATGAAGAATGCGATCTTTGATAATTTTCTTGACCTGTAAATAGAGAGGTCCTTTTTTTCGCGTAATGGACATGAAATGTCCCTGCCTTTCTGCTTGTCACCTGTCTACATCCCTGCCCTGCATCATCATGGCCTGCCGAATCTCCATATCGGTTGAGACGGGAGTATCTCCAGTCACCGTATGGGCCAGCATCGCTGCGGTCGCTGCATAATCAGCCATCTGCTGCATATCCATACCCGTCAACTGTCCATGAATAATACCAGCCGTATAAGCATCGCCCGCTCCGATCCGGTCATGTACCGGGAACGTGAGGATTTGGGAAAAGACAAATGTGCCGTTCTTGTAAATATACCCTTGAAGCGAGTGCATATTGTTCTCATGAATCGCCCGGTGAGTTCCGGCAATCACAGCAATATCATACTTCTTCGCGACATGTGGAATCAATTGTTTTAATTGATCGAGCCGATCTACTGTCGCTGTATCCATGCCAAGTATGCCTATAGCATCCCGTTCGTTCATCATGACGATATCGGCATGCTCCAGCATCTGTTCATAATGGGGACGAGCGATCTCATAGCTGTCATTTCCCCAGAGCGTCGGCCGGTAATTACAGTCGAATACGACCTGTCCATTCTGCCGACGTACAGTTACAGCCAACTGCTTCATCTGCTGACGTACTGTATCATTCATAGCCAGTGTAATACCGCAAAAATGAATCAGCTCGATTCGCCGGGCAATCTGTTCTTCATCATAATGGTCCGGATGAGCTGTATTAAAGCTGCTGCCCAGACGATCCGTATACGTCACCCTGCCGGGACGCGGACCAAAGCCATTTTCCAGAAAATACATACCGATATATTTACCACCTCGCTGAATCAACGAGGTCGAGATCCCCAATCTCCGCAGATAAGCGATAGCCGCTTCACCCAGTGGATTGGATGGCAAAGTGGTAACCAGATACCCATCATGCCCAAGCCTGGACAGCGCGGATGTAATATTCACCCCTGTACCAGAAAACGTATATTTCAATTCACTACCTTGTGCCAGCGTCTCATAGCCGGGCACCTGAAGACGCATCATCACTTCGCCAAAAGCCGCCACACGACAACCTGCTCCAGTCTGTGCATCTGCAGGGATCTCAGGCATAGCGATCCACCAGTCCAGTTAGTGTATGGTGCAGAGTCTGTACATGTTCCACAATGGTATCTCCACTGTGCGTATCAATAATCGAAGAATACACATGCGGAATGACCTGTGGGACTCCTGCTTCCAGCGCAATTTGCACGATAGCTCCAAAATTATCAAGATCGATGCCGCCTGTCGGCTCCAGGGCAAACTGTTCTTCGGCACATGCTGCTGCCACTGCCCGGTACTCCTCTTCCAGTTCCAGACCTTTCATCGGAAAATACTTGATCGCATTGCCACCCATATCGCGAATCAGTGCAATTGCTGCCCTGATTGGCACGATCGCCTGCTCGCTGCCGGCAGCACTGGCTGGACCTGTCGAAATATTCACATATCCCGGACGACCGCTTGGAGAGACCAGACTGTTGATCCAGCTGTCTCTACTGCCCAGATTCGCCCGTGTAGCCCCTACAGCCGGAAATACCTGATTAATATGTGCTCCCGGATAGCTGCGAACAATCTCGGCGACGACTGCTGCCTGACGGTTATCACCCGCTCCGAGTCCTATCGATACAGCATCTTCAATAGCAGCGCCATAGGTCTGCATCGCCTCTGCAGCTGTTATCGCGTCAGGGTAATTCTTGGATAGCACGCCCACGACGACATGCCCCTGCGCAGCTTCGAATATTTGTTTTGCATTATCGATGCTGCCTGCCAGCACATTTAATGCCGCACGGTTGCGGTATAATCTTCCAGATAAGTTGGTCATTGGTCACCCTCCAGTAATCTCGCCAATCCGGCCAGCAATGATCTCCAGATCATCTCCCAGCAGCGGACGCGGATCGATATCAAAATAACCTTGCTTGACGCCGTAATCCCGCGTATAAATAGCAATCTCCCCTTCACGCAGACGATCATTCACTTCCTGCGCAGTCAGCTTTGCCACGGACGCATCGATATGTACTCTGCCCCGGAAAATAGCCCGTCCTGCCTCATCCTGCACAATCTTGACCGTGATACCAGGCTGATCGGATAGCGGAACCAGTATATCCTGCAGGGCATGCTTCTCCTGCTCACTGCGATCAGGTTTGTCCTGATATTCATCCAGCGCCTGCAGCAGACCGAATGTAGTTTCCTTGCCGACCTTCATACTTCGTCCGATACCATGCAGCTGGGCTTTGAGCCATTCTACATATATGTGTTTTCCGGCTACTATCCCGGATGTAGGTCCTTCGATCGCTTTGGAACCACTAAATATGACCAGATCGGAATAAGGAATATATTTGGGCAAGTCTTCCTCGGCAGCCGCGTCAATAATCAGCGGTATATGATGACGATGCGCCACTTCCCATGCTTCTTCAAACGAAATCATGTTTTTCTGCACCGCATGATGGGATTTTACATACAGGATCGCTGCGGTATGCTCGTTGATCGCTTCTTCCAGATGTTCAGCGCGACCTTCATTGGCATAGCCTACTTCAACTACCTTGCCGCCTCCCAGATACACCATTGTCTCTACCGGTGCTCCATACTGTACATTATGGCCTTTGAACATCAGGATTTCATTACGGGTGATCGGTTCCTGATGAAGCCGCAGGCTGCGCCGGATATTCCCTTCTGTGACTATGGCTGCTACCGAGAGGGCAATTCCACTGGATGCCGAATTGACAACAACGGCCGCTTCCGATCCGATCAGCCGGGCGATATAATCACCCGCTTTATTTACCAGATCAGCGATCTCCACGTAGCTCTGACCTCCTGTTCTCATCGCTTCCATGACCGTATCTGTAGGTGCAGACACACCGAGTATACTCATGCGCCCACTGGCATTAATGACTCGCTTGAGTCCGTATTTGGCATGCAAAGAATGCTCCATCTTTGACTACTCCTTTCGCTTCGATATACTGTGCAGCTGTCCGCTGCTCTCCCTCCGAATCGGTTAACAGAACCGGCCCCGGCTCAATCGCAAACAAGGTAAGATTCGCCTGCTGACCCGGCTTCATCCCGGCTAGTTCCGGACGATTCAGCCACTCGGCTGCATGTATCGTTACCGCTTCCATGATATCGGTCAGTGCATACCCCAGATACAGGAATTTACTCAGGACGTTGGACATATTATACACCGGTCCATCCAGCCGATTCCGTCGGTAAATATCCGTACTGATCGTATGCAATGGAATACCGGCATCCCTTGCCTGCTCGGCTACTCGAAAAGAAAAACTGGCCGAACCATGTCCTACATCCAGATGAATCCCGCGTTTCAGAGCGGCTGTCAATTCCGGTAGCGGCTGACCGGCAGTATCAAACAAATTATTGGATTTGCCATTCAGATAATGCGTGACAATGTCTCCGTGATTCAGCAGATTCAGTACTTCCCGGATATCGGGCGGACCTGAACCGATATGTACCATCAATGGCAGATTCGTCTGCGAGGACAGCTGCCGTGCCCGCTGCAGTGGTTCAATCCCCTGCTCTTGTACCACACTGGCGCTGATTCTTGCTTTCAGCCCTACAATATGATTGGGATAATGCTCTACAGCCTGCTGTACCTGTTCGGCATCAATCCACTCCAGATTGGACAGTTCATCTACACGGCGCAGTCCAATCCGTGAAATATTCAAAAAGGCCAGCAGCGATGTTCGTGTACCTTCGTCCTGCTGCAGAAGCTCATCAATATCATCTCCTCCACAGCTGCCTGCATCTACAATAGTCGTTACGCCATGCCGGATACCAATTTTGTCAATCTCATCTCCATACGGAGACAATTCCGAATAAGCATGCACATGCATATCGATCCAACCACTGGTTAGATACCAGCCCTCGCAGTCTACCTGCTGTGCAATGGGATCACGATGCGCAGCCTCCTGCTGCCATAGCGCAGATGATTGAATAAAGGAAATGATTCCGTTTGTAATCAGTACATCTACCTGTTCACCGCTTAGCAGCATCGCCTTGCGCAGCAGTAGTGTATGCGGTACATCTGTGTCATGTTGCATTGTCTCAACCTCCTGGCCTGGATACATAAAATTCACATGCCACTTCAACGCTTCATAGGGACAGAGCCAACCGTCGTCTCGTTACTTGTTATATAAATTAGCACAGATCACTCCAAAAATAAACATAACGTTATTATGTTTAACGCAGATGTAAACTATAATTTACATTATGCAATATATATGTTACATATAATAAGAGGTGGATGATTTGGAAAATAGAGTGAAGCACGCTCGCGTACAAGCAGGATTTACCCAGCAGCAACTGGCTGACCAGATTGGTGTCACCCGCCAAACCATTAGTCTGATTGAAAAAGGCAGCTATAATCCTACTTTGCGATTATGTCTGGAGATTTGTTATGTGGTCAATCAATCGCTGGATGAACTATTTTGGATAGACAAGGAGGAATAGATAAGATGCGACCTATTAGAGATGAACGATTAATCATTCAGAATCTGAGAAATATCCGCCTTGCTTTTGGTGTACAAAGTGCAGGCATCGGTATTATTCTATTGTATACGCTCATACGTTATGGCCTAGAAGAGATGATTGCGCAACCGGTATGGATCGTCTTTATGCTGACTGCGATTACCCTTGGATATGCCAATTTGAGAATCTCTGTGGATATGGATCGCCCTTCGAATCCGCGCAAACCCGGATCTTATTATTACAGTATTTTGATGTCCGCAGCATCAGGACTAATTGTAGGAGGACTGGTCTGGTTCAGCCATCCCAAAGAACCTTTGAGAGATGCATTGATTATAGGTGGAGTAGTATTTGTGTGTCTGCTGATACCGTCCTTTGTTGTATCGTATTGGCGACACAAAAAGGCACAGGATGAACAGAATGAGGAATAAAACAAAAAAACGAATAATTCTATGTGGCAGCTATCTGGTAAATCTTATACGTACAAAAAAGTATAAAAAACAGGCTGTCTGGTGTCATTGCGACACTGGACAGCCTGTTTGGTTACGCCAGCAACTCCTATAGCAGAAGTTACTGACGAAATAAGTTTATTATCGTACTGAATTATACTTCTACAACTTCAACAGTTTCCATTTTGTCGCGGCCCTGGAATGCGTCAACGTATTCCATACCTTTTACGACTTTACCGAAAACAGTGTGCTGTCCATCCAGGTGAGGCTGTGGTTGGTAAGCGATGTAGAATTGGCTTCCGCCTGTATTGCGGCCGGCGTGAGCCATTGCCAGGGAACCGCGCTCGTGTTTGTTCGGGTTGATTTCGCAATCGATCATGTAACCCGGACCACCTGTACCTGTACCATTAGGACATCCGCCCTGAGCTACGAAACCAGGAATAACGCGGTGGAAGACCAGACCGTTGTAGAAACCTTCACTTGCCAGTTTCTCAAAGTTGGCAACTGTGTTCGGAGCGTCTTGATCGAACAGATCGATAACAACCTCGCCGCCGTTTTCAAGTTTGATTTTAGCTTGTTTTGTCATAATTCATCTATCTCCTCTCGTGGATCAGCATTATTGAGTCTATTCAACAAGCTGTATATTGAAAATACATACAGGATGCCATGCTGAATACCCGCAAAGGCGATCAGCACAGCACCCTACCAGTTTACTATGAAATTCACTTCAACGCAAAAGATTATAGCAATTACGGCGTACCCTGCGACAAACGATTAGCTGCGCAGAGCTGCAGATGCCTGCAGACGAGCGGGAACCAGATCATTGCCTACCAGATCTTCGTAACTCTCCCGGCTGACAATGACATCACTATTGCCTTCACTAACCAGTACGACTGCCGGACGGCGCAGACGGTTGTAATTACTCGCCATGGAATAATTATAGGCACCCGTACAAGCGACAGCGAGCAGATCACCAGACACCGGATGAGCCAGTTCAATATCCCAGATCAGCATATCTCCACTCTCACAGCACTTCCCTGCAACCGATACCAGTTCGGACGAGTCATCCTGGGCACGGTTGGCGATCACGGCTTCGTATTTGGCATCATACAGGGCTGTACGCGGGTTGTCCGACATCCCGCCGTCGACGGATACATATTTGCGAATGCCGGGAATGTCTTTACTCGTGCCTACAGTATACAATGTTGTGCCGGCATCTCCGACAATACTGCGGCCTGGCTCAATCCAGATCTGCGGTACTGCTCCATCACTGTCTGCAAAATTTTTCCGAATCGAGTTCGCGATGGCCTGCACATAATCGGCCACCTGGAGCGGACTGTCTTCCTCGGTGTACCGGATGCCAAATCCGCCGCCCAGATTGATAACAGAGAAGTAAATGCCTTTATCCTGCTGCAGTTGACGGGCAAATTCAGCTACACGCTGAGCTGCTACTTCAAAGCCATCAACTTCAAAAATCTGTGAACCGATATGCGAATGCAGACCGAGCAGTTCAACGCTGGACAGCTGATCTGCCTGAACAACCGCTTCATACGCCGAACCGTTACCGATATCAAAGCCGAACTTGGAATCTTCCTGACCGGTGGAAATAAATTCATGCGTATGCGCTTCTACTCCCGGAGTAACGCGCAGGAGAATTTTGGGCTGAAGACCTTTCTCGGCAGCGATCGCATTCAGCAGATGCAGCTCGATCAGATTATCCACTACAAAGCAGCCAATTCCGGCATCCAGTGCCAGTTCCAGCTCTTGTGGCGTCTTGTTATTACCATGAAAGTGAATGCGCTCTACCGGGAATCCGGCCTGCATGGCTGTGTACAGTTCGCCATCGGACACTACATCCAGTGACAATCCTTCTTCTTCTACAATCCGGCATATGGCCATTGTGCAGAAAGCCTTGCTCGCATAAGCCACCTGGAACTGCATTCCTGTTGCCCGGAAAGCGTCCATGTATTCTCTACAGCGCTGACGAATCAACTGTTCGTCCATAATATATAAAGGCGTGCCATACTGTTCTTTTAGAGCAACGGTATCACAACCGCCAATTTCCAGATGTCCCTGCTCATTGATCTTGCTCGTTCCATGTAAATACATCGTCGTCCTCCGTTCGTTCATTTGAATGTACAGTCAGTATAGAACGGTTCCCATAGGCGCAGAATGGACTATTGTACTGAACATTTGTATTATATGGGGCTGGTGCGGCTTACCCGTAAAATGAAGGGGTTTCTTTTATTTTACCATTTGACGGTAGGCTTCTGAGAAATATTATTCAAATTCCATTGAGATATTATTCAAATTCAATTAATTTTTCTGCTATTCAATTCGAATGAATAGATTAAAAAGCCAAAGCTCCACAACAGGAAGCTCTGGCTTTTTGATTGTTCTATCCATATGCAACTCTATCTATTGCCCGGTTCTATCGATCATTACGTCAGATCAAGAACCTGAAATCGACAACGAAGCAATTTTGAGCGAAGGCGAAGTACAGCTGCCAATAAAACGCAGATCATTACCCAGCTCCTCCACCTCTCCCAGCAGATCGTAAAAGTTGCCGGAGACTGTGATCTGATTGACCGGACGACTGATGTTGCCATTCTCGATCAGATAACCCAGACAGGCGAGTGAGAAATTGCCGCTTGTCGGGTTAGTTCCGGCGTGCAGCCCTTGCAGCTCGGTAATCAGGATACCACGCTCGGTCGAAGCAATGAGTTCGTCCAGACTGCGTGTACCTGGTGCCAGGTACAGATTATGATAAGATACGCCGATTTTGCCTTTGTAACCGCCTTTGGCAGCGTTACCCGTCGTCTCGACGCCTGCTTTGGCTGCTGTCTTGCGATTATGGAGGAATGTCATCAGCGTTCCTTCATGGATCAGCTCATTGCGCTGCGCAGCTACCCCTTCGGCATCGAATCCACTTGTGCCAGGCACTCCAGTCATCAGCGGATCATCGATGAGGGTAATATTACTGCCTGCGATACGCTGACCCAGTTTACCAACCAGACTGGAGAATCCTTTTTCTACATTTTCTGCCGAGAAGATCGACGCATGGGTCTGCAGCAGATTGGAAGCAGCATCTTCACGCAGGATAATCGGATAATTATCCGAAGGGACAGGGGCAGCGCCCAATTTGGACACCGTTTCGGCTACGGCGCGCGCAGCGATTTCTTCCAACCGTATAAGGGAAAAATCGGTCAGCGAGTAATCAAACCAGCCTCCGGTTACCGTCTCCTGCTCTTCGCCTGCCAGCAGATAGACACTTACACTGCCAACGCTATCCTGCTGATGACAATGCAGTCCTCTCGTATTGGCAATCAGCAGTTCATGCTCGCGTACACTGGCAGAACTCTGGCGCACCATCGCTATCCGCTCATCCTGTTTCAGCACGATACGTTCGACGGTCTTGGCCGCCTCGATCAGTGTATCCGGATCGGTCTGCATAAGCAGGGCAGAATACGTATCCAGCTGCGGATATTTTTCCGAGCCGGCAAACAATTCATCATCGTCTTCCATTTCCAGCACAGCCGCGTTACCTTCCGCTTCTTCCAGCAGGAAGGCGATACTGTCTTCGGCAATTTTCTCGGTAAAGGCATAACCCAGCTTGCCACCGATCATTCCGCGAAAAGATAATCCGTTCGTCTCTGTTATCCGGTAAGTATCCACTTCACTCTGACGTACCACGACCGAGATGGCCCGGCTGCCGGAGTAATAAATCTCCATATCGGTATATCCATACTGTTCACCCTGACGGAATAACGTTTCCTGAAATTGCGTAATATTCATCTGCCTATTCCCCCTTTCTGCCCCCGATAGTCATTTTGGATACACGCAGTGTCGGCTGACCGCAGTTTACCGGCAGACTGCCACTGATGGAGCCGCACATTCCCTGTCCATGATCCAGATTATTGCCGACCATATCGATATGCTGCAGAGCCTCCAATCCTTTGCCAATCAGGGTTGCTCCCTTGACCGGTTCGGCGACCTGACCATTGCGAATCATATAGGCTTCGTTGATAGCAAAGTTAAAATCGCTGGTCGCTGTATTCACCGAACCACCGCCCATGGATTTGGCATAAATACCGTATTCCGTATTGGCAATCATCTCTTCACGGGTAGAGCTGCCTTCTGCAATAAAAGTATTATTCATCCGTGATGCCGGTGCGAATTTGTACGACTGGCGTCTGCCGGAACCGGTAGGTGGCATATTCATACGACGAGATCCTACTTTGTCGATCAGATAGCCTTTGAGAATACCATTCTCAATCAATACATTGCGCTGGGTAGGCATCCCTTCATCATCAATATTAAGCGAGCCCCAGGCATTCGGAATCGTGCCATCGTCAATCGCCGTAACGAGTGGTGAAGCGATCTGCTGACCCAGCTTGCCAGCAAATACCGAAGCGCCGATACCTACCGCTGTCGATTCCAGACCATGTCCACAGGCTTCGTGGAACAATACACCGCCGAATCCATTCTCGATCACGACCGGGAATTGTCCGCTTGGCGCATAACCAGCTTTGACCATCGTACCTGCGATTCGTCCGGCTTCGCGTGCTTCTGCTGCGATATCCATCTGCTCCAGCAGTTCCAGT
The DNA here is from genome assembly GCF_000346635.1 of Paenibacillus shenyangensis. Classification (NCBI taxonomy): domain Bacteria; kingdom Bacillati; phylum Bacillota; class Bacilli; order Caryophanales; family Paenibacillaceae; genus Paenibacillus; species Paenibacillus shenyangensis. Next base: position 5,013 of record NZ_AOIG01000022.1, on the reverse strand, counting down.
CCCGCATAGGCTCCCGGTCCACGGAATCCTGATTGGCGCTGCGTACCATCAACTGCAATGGCGCTCATGCGCATCCGTGTATAGGTACGTGTATCCTCTGCCCACAGTCCGTCCGAATTGGCAATGAGCACTTTCTGTTCCCAGTTCAGAATGCCGACCGACGTCTGCTCGATCAGGGGATGGGAAGCTTTCAGTGCTTCATGCGCCTGACGCATCAATTCGATTTTGCGGCTGTTCTGTGAGGCTGAGGGACGCTGCAGAATCGGATGACGATCTTCAAATTGAACCTGATTAAAATTCAGCACCAGATCGCCGGAAGATCCTTTGAGTGCGCGAGCAGCCTTGCGGGCTGTCTCAATCAAATATTCTTCACGCAGATCGCTTGTATAGGCATAGACTGAAAAAACACCCTGAAGAATGCGGATACCTATTCCATAATCGCGTCCGGACAGCGCACGTTCCACCACGCCACCAAGCATTCCCAGATCACGATCCGTACGGTCTTCCACAAAAATCTCTGCAAAATCGCCACCACTTTCCAGTGCAGCGTTCAATATTTTCTCTACCAGTGCAGGTTGCAGCATACTATCCCTCCTGAATAAGTGATGATAGGAGAACAGAATGATTATGTAAAGGAACAGACAAGCTGCATTCAAGCCATCCTGTCTGTCTGTTCACCGTCTTGATTCCATATTGTACCACTAACATTCTCTGCTTCCTAACCGATTGGTTTCACTTTTTTAATTTATCCAATCGCTATTCTACTACAACGGTTCATTGACTCTACGATGTACCCCGGTCCAATATGATATAAGTTCGACAACATAATGGACTCCAGCAAATAGAGCAGCGTTGCAGTCATCACTATCTAACTGCAACGCTGCTCTATTCTAATGCCAATTGGATCACAACCTATGAGGATTGCGCAGCACTTTTATCGGTTTTCTCACGGAACACGAAAAACAGGGCAATACACATCAGCACAACGCCGATCAAGCGCTTAATGCCAAACGGAACCACTTCACTCTCAAACCAGCCAAAATGGTCGATAACCATACTCGCTACCAACTGACCAACGATGACCGAGATGACTGCTGCGGTTACGCCAATTTTGGGCACAGCGAGTACCATCAGCGACAGATAGATCACGCCGAAAATCGCGCACAGCAGCTGCCATTTGGGAACTTCATGAATATTCAGTATATTCCCCTGTCCAAAAAAGTTAACAATAATCGTCAGAAAAATCGCTCCGGTAAAAAAGGTGAAAAATGCGCTTTCGATCGTACCTACACGCTTGCCAAACGTTCCATTCACTGTGGATTGTACACTCAGTCCGATTCCTGCCAGCAGCGGCAGCAACAGCATAATAATATTCATAAATACCTCCTCCTATAATACAAGCACAAAGGATATCATCAGCAGCACAACAGCAATCAGTCGATTACGGTTAAAGGCAATACGCGGCGAACCGAGCAGGCCAAAATGTTCAATCAGAATACTCATAATAATCTGACCGACAATGACCGCCGTCACCGAGACACCAATACCCATTAGCGTGACGCTAATGACCAGCAGCGCCAGATAGACCACACCCAGCAATCCACCAGTCAGATTCCATTTCGGTACAGTGAGAATCTGCCGCAGATCTCCTTTACCAAAAAACAGAGTAACTAGAAAAGTAGCCATCGCTCCTATGATGAAGATGTAGTAGGTGCTCTCCAGCTCACCTACATGCTGACCAAGCGCTCCTCCAATTGCAGCTTCTATACTGAGTGACATGCCTGCGATCATGGCTGTCAGGTATATCAGTAATTTTGAAATGATAATCCTCTCCTTACATTTATTTATCGAGAATATTCGATATATATAATCAAAAAAGAAATCAGCCGAATTCAGATTTCTTTATCCAAGAACTGGGCCAATTTCTTGATGGTATCCTCATTACGACGGTAATAGGTCCACTGACCGTAACGTACAGCCTCCAATAATCCAGCTTTTTGCATAATGGATAAGTAATGGGAGACGGTGGACTGGGATAAATTCACCTTATCCTGAATATCACCTACACATACGCCGCCTTTGATACTGACCTCCTTGGGCAGATGTGCTTGCTGTTTGGGGAAATTTTTCTCAGGTTCTCCAAGCCATCTCAAAATATTGAGGCGTGTCTCGTTGGAAAGGGCTTTGAAAATGTCAATTTCATTCATGCGGAGTATTGTATATCGAATTATACCGATATGTCAAATCAGACTCATTCAGATCTTCGTTGCCTCGGCACCAGGCATATACTTTTACTGCAGTGGACTAAATTTACTGATAACTCGTTATAATTTTGATATTACAGGCTGTAAAGTATTGATATAATTGTTAAAAGCTGCTGAATCGCTAATCTATTTCTACACTTCTACTCTGCCAATTTCCTGTTTGTATTCCTCCTCATCCCTTTGTTTGTTTTGCCAGCAGCTGAAATACCCACCTCTACATATCAAGGAGGATTATTTTGAGAAAAAGTATACTGATTATCCTGTGTATGCTGCTGGTGCTGCAGAGCACGATTATATCCAGGCAGGCAGAAGCCCGCAGCAGCACTGTAGTTGACCCTTCGACTACTTATACATATGCCAAACTGACAAGAGATATTCAGTCACTCGCACGCAAGTATCCTGAGATCATGGAATATCGTTCGATCGGTACGACTCGTTATGGGCGGGAAATCTGGGCAGTCGGGCTCGGACGCGGTGAAGCAACCCTGTTTATTAATGGATCTCACCATGCCCGGGAATGGCTCACTACTACACTCAATATGTATATGATTGAGCAGTACGCTGCTGCCTATACGGCCAACCGCAAGTTTGAAGGTTATGATGCACGAACCATTTTGAATAAAACCAAAATCTGGTTTGTTCCGATGGTGAATCCGGATGGCGTTACCCTGCAGCAGCTGGGTCTGGATGCTTTTCCATCTTCGGTTCATCAGGCGCTGATTACCATGAATGGGGGCAGCCGGAATTTCAAACGCTGGAAAGCCAATCTGCAGGGAATTGATCCGAATCGCCAGTATGACTCCTACTGGTCTAGCCTGGAAGCCAATATCTCTTATCCATTTTGGCGCAATCACAAAGGCTCTTCTCCGGTACAGACACTGGAAAACAAAGCGATGGTCAATTTCACCTATGAGATTGATCCAGAGATTGCCGTATCCTATCATTCGGCTGGACGGATCATCTACTGGAGCTTCCACACGCTGGCGGCCAATCTGCCCCGGGATAAACGGCTGGCACGCTTATTTAGTGACTATACCGGTTACCGCCTGATGCCGCAGCGCAGCGATTCATCAGGCGGTGGATATACCGACTGGTTTATCACTACTTTCAATCGGCCTGCTTTTACTCCGGAAATCGGGATCAGTCGGCCAAGACTGTAACTGCCACTTCCAGTGCTGGAGGAACCGTCAGTTTCACTCTTAACAGCAAATATGCACAGCTAAACGGCAAGACGATCACACTGAGTGCCGTACCAAAAATGGTCGATAATATTATTTATGTACCGGCTCGCCTGATTAGTCAGGTTACCGGAGCAATGCTTGACGTTCAGGCGGCAGATCACAGTCTCCGCTTCACCAGCCCAGAGATCAATCCGGCACCGGTCGACAGCAGTCTGGCTGAACGTTCCGTAGAGAATGACAGCGTTAATGCCAATACAGGCAGTAATACGGTCGGTTCATCTACTTACGGAGGATAGTATAGCTATCTCATAGACAGCTCCACGGCTGCTGCAGACAACTCGGTATTTTCAACTATTTTTAATTTCATTACATTCGGTTACACCAGGCAACTGCTTCGGTATCAGTTTGCATCGATCAGGTTATAACTCTCTTCATTTGGATACTTAATATATGAGTTCTATTATAATCCAAGGAGGCTGGTATAATGGCACCGCAGGACGAGCGTTATGCAGACGAGAAGATCCGCGTAGGCGAGGCACTGAGTATGGATTGGTATGAACAGGCAGAAGGATATGACAGCAAGTTTCTCGGTGAGCAGTACGAGATTCCGCATCCGGGTCTAAGCGCAGAGCTGACCGAGGATATTGCTCCACTTCAAAAGGGTTCTGTCATTCTGAATTACACTCATTTCTCGATTGTCATGAGCCGTTCACGGCGGCTGGCCATTTATACGGTTGTCAATATTGATGGCAGCCAGCTTCAGGATGCTGGACGGTCGGACAAATGGCGATATGATTCACGGATGGATGAACAGTATCAGAGCGGAGATGAGATTTACCGGGATAACGATCTGGACCGTGGCCATCTCGTAAGAAGACGCGACCCGATCTGGGGCAAGGATGCCGATCGCGCCAATGTGGATACATTTCACTTTACCAACTGTGCTCCCCAGCACAAAGATCTGAATCAGGATACCTGGCTGGGCCTGGAGGATTATATTCTGGAGCATGCACGCAGCAACAAGCGCAAGGCTACAATTTTCACCGGTCCCGTATTTCGTGACAGTGATATCGCCTACCGCGGTATCCAGCTGCCCGAAGAATACTGGAAAGTCGCTGCAATCGTCAAGGATAATGGTGAGCTCTCTGTAACTGCCTATCTGATCTCGCAAAAAGGGCTGCTTCGTACCATGCAAACCGAGGATGAACTGGGTCCGTACAAGACGTATCAGGTCAAAGTCACTCAGATCGAAGAGCTAACCGGTCTGGACTTCCGTCATCTGCGTGAACATGACGCCTATCCGGCAGAAGCGGTATCACCGAGTATGACGATTGAGAGTGTACAGGATATTCATATCTAATCCACAGTAGTTATACCAAAGTATCCCTATCTCCAGTCATGCTCCTCCCATATCCGGGCCTTTGTCAAAACAGCGGTCTAATGTTAAACGTTACGTAAGTATGTCTTCACAGGATACATCTAGCTCAATAGATATTACAGAAAACGGATGTACCAGATCATATACCAAAAAGAGCCATGTGGATCATAAACTGTACCCTTTGTAAAGG